>JADGAW010000410.1 GCA_015231815.1 Nitrospinota bacterium | reverse complement strand
CTTCTTTACCCATTCACTAACCAATGTTGGATTGTTAAATGAATTTGATATTATTTTCTGCCGAAATGTAATGATTTATTGTGATACTAATCTGCAACTTCAACTTTTGCACCTTTTTCATAAATCAATGCATGAAAAAAGTTTCCTGATTATTGGAAAAGATGAGAAAATTATCAGCAAAGAAGGTAATCAACTCTTTTCACGATACGAAAAACATGACTCAGTTTTACAACCCATCTACCATTAAATGCAATAGTTAAATATGTTTACCATTCTCGCCGTTGACGATAACCCCAACAATCTCTATACTTTAAAAACAATTCTTTCAGAGGTTAAGAATATAACAATTCTTGAGGGACTTTCTGGTAAAGATGCTCTGTCGATGGCTCTTTCTAGTGAAATAAACCTGATCCTTCTTGATATTCAAATGCCTGAACTAGACGGTTTTGAGGTTGCCCGGCTTCTCAAAATGAGACAAAGAACCAAAAATATTCCTATAATTTTTCTTACGGCGGTATTTAAATCGGAAGAGTTCATTGAGAAAGGCTATCAGGTTGGTGCAGTTGATTACCTGACAAAACCTATTGATGACAACCAGCTTATAAATAAGATACGAATGCACCAAAATCTTTATCAAAAGCAAAATGAGCTCATAGAGTTGAACGCATCTCTTGAAGAAAAGGTTGCCTTAAGAACAAGCGAACTCAAAAAGCTAAACAGAGACCTCGAAAAAAGGGTTGCCGAGGAAGTAGAAAAAAGTCGACAAAAAGATAAGGTCATTTCAAAACAGTTCCGGCACATTGAGATGGCTGAACTTTTGGTAAATATTGCACATCAATGGCGACAACCAATTTGTGCCATTGGTGCAACTGTTCAGGAAATTAATGATGCATATCAACACAATGAATTAAACGAGGACTATTTAAATGATTTAGTGGAAGAAGTCATGAACGAGGTGGTTGGTCTATCTAAAACAATTAAGCAGTTCAATACCTTTTTTGCTAAAGAACCAAAAATTGTTAAATTCAACATTAAAGAAACAATTCAAAAGGCTCTTTCATGGCTTGAAAATGAAATTAATAAACGGAACATAAAAGTTAACCTTGAGGTTGATGGAAAATATCAGATATCAGGCTACCCAAATGAATTTTCTCAGGCGGTTTACAACATCTTGAATAATGCCGTAGAAATTTGCAGGGAACGTAAGATAGAAAAGGGACAGATTAATATTCAGGCAAAAGAAAATCTGAAAACAAATATGGTGAGAATTGAGATAACAGACAATTGCGGTGGTATTGCAAAAGAAGTTTTGGATAAAATTTTCAATCCATATTACACAACCGGTAATAGAGAAAGAGGAAAAGGAATTGGACTCTTTATGTCAAAAACAATTATAGAAACAAACATGCATGGAAGTTTGTTGGTTGAAAACACAGCAAATGGCGCTAAATTTATTATTGAGGTAAAAATATGACAAAAGAAGAAAAACTCAAGGATATAACCCTTCTCTATGTAGAGGATGACGATTTAATCAGAAAAAGCGTTTCACGATTTCTTGCCCGCCGTTGCAACAAACTCATTGAAGCATCAAATGGTGCCGAAGGTCTTAGAGCATTTAATGAACACCTGCCGGCACTGGTAATAACCGACATTGAAATGCCCGTTATGAATGGCATGGAAATGATTGAAACCATTTTAAAACAAGACTCCCACCAGCCAATTATCATAACCACGGGCTATGATGATGACGAGCATAAAAATAATAAGGTCAGCCAAAATATCATCAAACCTATTAACCTCAAAGAACTAACAGAGTCAATTTGTACCGCTCTAGACCTTAAGGATGATGAATGATTACCATATTAGAGAAACAGCTCATTGACCATTCTCTCTTTTTAAATCACCCCCACCAAAAAAATCCGCCTTTCGTGAATTTGCGTTTAATTTTTCTGATTGTGGATGAGATTCATTCTCTACCTTTAAAAAAGTCGAAAATGTTTCAGAGGATT
>JADGAW010000040.1 GCA_015231815.1 Nitrospinota bacterium | reverse complement strand
CAATAAAACCTCATTTATATCTTTGCCAAAAATGCTCGTTGAGAGAGCAATCTTAATAAAATTAATGTTACTCGATTCTTTTATTGCTAACAAAATAAGCCTGAGCTCTTTTGCCTCCTCCGACTTAAAAATATCTTCCGTTGAATCCACAACTGAAGGAATATTCATTTCATCAAGGTGTGCTTTCATTTTATCTGCCTCAATATGTGTTCGAACAAGTATTGCAATATCATTTGCCTTCAGGTTTCTTTTTTCTATTTTTGCATTACCAGCTACTCCCTTTTTAATAAGCTTTGCTACTTCTGCTCCTACTTCATGAATAATTTTGCTCTGGACAACTTCTTTGACCATAGGCTTGGTGTCCTTTTCTCTGGACACAAAACAAAGCTTTAACGGTACCACCTCCTCGTTATCAATGGAAAGTAAAGGTTCGGTTCTCTTTAAAGGAGTTTGTGATGAATGATAGGAGATTTCCTCAAAAACAAATGGATTGGCGGATGCTGAAAAAAGTCTGTTGATTGCCTCAACAAGCTTTTTATCTGACCTGAAATTTGTTGTTAAAGAATATTTTTGTTTTACTTCCTGTGCTGCCTTTATGTAGGCAAAAATATCTGCTCCCCTAAAACTATAGATAGACTGTTTTGGATCTCCAATTAAAAACAATATCGTTTCGTTCTCAAAGAGAGTATTAAAAATTGAATATTGAAGAGAATCAGTGTCCTGAAATTCGTCAATAAGAACAGCTTTGTAGGTTTTTCTTAATTTTTCGACGAGGTTATTGTTTTTTTTATTGTGAAGAAGTGATGAATTGAGTCGGCTTATGAGGTCATCATAAAAAAGAACATTTTGCTCTTTCTTTCTTATATCCAGCTCATTCCTTACAAAGGAAATAAATTCAATGCGCATGGACAATAAGAAACTTTCTAACAATTGGTTCAATGCTTCAGAGGCGTTACAGACTAACTCTGCCAAGGAAAAAAATTCATGCGATGGAGGAGTACAATTCTTTTTAACCTTTTCATCTATACTTGATTGTGTTAGCAACGTAAAATTTTTTGAAATAATGGGATTAGTCTCAGAGGTTGCCATTCCCTCTATTTCTTCACAAAGTGCTTGTATTTTATCTTCCTTATAGCTTACTTTGCTCAGACTATCAGAGCTTAAAAGTATTTTTATTTCCTGTTTGGATGAATCCCAGACATTCAGTAAACGTGTGAGAATTGTTGTGTATTGCTGAATGGCATCAATTATTTCTTTTGGGTCAATTTGTACTGTTTCCGGTAAAAAAGAAACTTGCGCAGTCATTAAATTTCTTTTTAAATATTTATTAAAAAACTCTGGCCCCTTTGTATTTTCGAGGAGAAAACTTACGATTTCCGGTTCTTCTTCATATACTTTCCTTCTCCAAAAATCTTCGCAAATTTCCTGTATGAGTTTGTCTTGATTTGTTATAAGTTCAGCATCAAAAGTAAACCCACTTTCAAAAGCGTTTTCCTTGATTGCCTTTTGACAAAACCCATGAATAGTGAAGACTGAAATATCATCAAATAATCTTATACTATTTTTGATGAGCTTTAAACTTTCCTCACGGTTATACTGCTTTACCGCATGGTTAAAAAATAAATCCTCTGATTCCTCATTAAGAAATGCCTGCTGTGAAGCAATAAGATCCTGCCAAATTCTTTCTCGGAGCTCCTGAGTTGCTGCTTCAGTAAAGGTAACAACAAGAATTTCGTTAACCGCTGCTTTTTTTTCCAGCAATAAGCGAATAAAGAGTTTAGAGATAGTGTAGGTCTTTCCTGTTCCTGCATTTGCCTCAATGAGATTGCTCTTTTTCAAGGGGGAATAAAGCAAGTCAAAGTTTGTCATAATTACTCATTGATTTTTAAAAAACAGGTTTTATTTTTCAACCTATGCGAAATATTGTACAATGACTATCTTTTAAGACAAATTAACAAAAGGAGCAATTTTGAACCAGTTTTATAAAAACCTATCCCTTTGGCTCGTAATTGGGCTCATATTCTTTGCACTCTTCAATGTCTTCGAAAAACCGGTTCCAAAAGAAAAAGAAATAATGTACAGCGACTTTATGGGTCTTGTTGATACAGGACAGATTATTGAAGTTACCATACAAGGTGAACATTTAATAGGAAAACTTTTGAATGGTAAACGTTATTATACAAATGCTCCATCAGATCCAAACCTGGTTCAGAATTTAAGAGATAAAAATGTAAGAATTGAATCAATGCCAAAGGATGAAGGTTCATGGTTTTTAAATGCATTGATTTCATGGTTTCCCATGCTACTGCTTTTGGGAGTTTGGATATTCTTTATGCGACAGATGCAAGGGGGAGGAAATAAAGCTCTTTCTTTTGGAAAAAGCCGTGCTCAAGTTCTGGATAAGGAAAAAAATAAAATTACCTTTAAGGATGTTGCAGGTATTGATGAGGCTCGTGAAGAGGTTGAGGAAATTACCGACTTCTTAAGAGACCCCAGCAAGTATGTAAAACTGGGAGGTAAGATTCCCAAAGGTGTACTCTTAACAGGACCTCCGGGAACAGGAAAAACCTTGCTGGCTAAAGCAATAGCCGGTGAAGCAAATGTTCCTTTTTTCAGCATGAGTGGGTCAGACTTTGTTGAAATGTTTGTAGGTGTTGGTGCGTCACGGGTAAGAGACCTTTTTGAACAGGGTAAGAAAAACGCCCCCTGTATTATTTTTATTGATGAAATTGATGCTGTCGGTCGTCATAGAGGTGCTGGAATGGGAGGCGGACATGATGAACGAGAACAAACATTAAACCAACTTCTTGTTGAAATGGATGGTTTTGAAACAAATGAAGGTCTTATTATTATTGCATCAACCAACAGAAGTGATGTTCTTGACCCTGCCCTCACAAGACCAGGTCGTTTTGACCGGCATATATTTGTTGACAGACCTGACATAAAAGGAAGAGAAGCTATTCTCAGAGTACACACCCAAAAAGTTAAATTATGTAACGATGTTACTTTAAACACCATTGCACGGGGAACTCCTGGTTTTACTGGTGCTGACTTGGCAAACCTTGTTAATGAAGCAGCATTAATTGCTGCTCGAAGAGAAAAAGTCAGGGTCGAAATGGTTGATTTTGAGGATGCCAAAGATAAAGTAATGATGGGACTTGAGCGACGAAGTATTCTTTTAAGTGATGAAGAAAAGAGAAATACTGCCTATCATGAAGCAGGACACGCCCTTATTGCTGCGTTACTTCCAGGAACAGACCCCGTTCATAAAGTAACAATAATTCCCCGGGGTCGAGCTCTTGGTCTCACCATGCAGCTTCCTGAGGAAGACAAACATTCTTACTCTGATAAATATATGAACAACAACCTTGCGATTCTTTTGGGAGGAAGAATTGCCGAGGAAGTTGCACTGGATACTATGACAACTGGAGCAGGAAACGACCTTGAACGTGTTACCGCAACAGCAAAGAAAATGGTTTGTCAGTGGGGAATGTCAAAAAAAATGGGCTCAATGCATTATGGTAAAAATGACGCCCCGGTTTTTGTAGGCAGAGAAATGGGACAACATGACAATGATTATAGTGAAAAAACTGCACAACAAATTGATGAAGAGGTCAGACGTTTGGTTGATGATGCTTATAAGCTGGCAACAAAACTTATGAAAGAAAACTATGACCTTCTTGAAGCAATAGCGGAAACCCTTTTAAAAGAAGAAACCCTTGATGCAGATGATATTAAAGCCATCTGCAATAAAGAAGACCTTGAGGTTTATTGGAAGAAGAAAAAAGCAAGGGAAAGAAGAAATGAAAGACAAAGAATTATTGCCCGGGCAAAATCAGAAGAAGAAGACCAGAAACAAAGAGCAAAAGAAGCTGGTAAACAAAAAAGTGAACCTCATGAACGACCTGTAACCCCTTTTGATTCAATTAAAGATGTTTTTAATAATTTCAAGGATACCTATCAAAACCAGAAGAAGGATTTTGAAGAACAGGAATTTAAAGCAAAAAATGAGGATGATACAGCAAAAAAGAATGAGAATAAGGAAGCCCAACATGAAGAGGAACATCATGAGGAAAAAGAAGTAAATAGAAAACTTAAGAATAAAAAGAACAGCAAAGATGAAGAATGACGCTTTTATTTAAAATAAAGCAGAAAGTGTCTTCAACAAATAGTCTTAGATAAAAAGTATAAAAGTGTTTTTTACTCATCAATAAAAACACTTTTATATTCTCCTCTTAAATTCTGACCTCGGTGTCCTTACTTACCAAGAAGCATTCAAAATAATATATAATAAATAGTTCTTATACAAATTTCAATGAAATCCTATGAATGAATATATAGAACCCTACCAAAGAGCAACACTAAACGTTATCGAAATGATGGCGTTTGTTAAACCATTAACGGCAAAACCTTTCATTAAAAAAGATAAAGTTGCCCGGGGTGATATTTCGGGCATAATTAGTATCTCGGGTTCAAAATCAGGCGTCATGGTAATCAGCCTTTCAAAAGGTGCAATTTGTAAAATAGTTGGCTCCATGTTTGGAGAGGAATACACGGAAATAAATGATGAAGTTAAGGATGCCGTTGGAGAACTAACCAACATGATATCAGGTGATGCAAGAAAAATACTTGCAGAAAAAGGACTTACTCTTGAAGCAGGAATACCTTCAATTATTGTGGGAAAAGGGCACGAGATATCAAACCTTTCCAATGGTCAATGCCTTTCGATCCCCTTTAAAGTGGATGCTTTTCCTTTTGTCATAGAAATTTCCTTCAATAAAGATTAAGTCAATATCCCCCCATGAAGTTTCTGAACTGTAAAGAACAGGGATACACCAACTCTTCTTCCAACATCACTAACGAAATTCCTCCCCAGATAATAGAAACAGTTCAGGAAATAATCTCCTCAGTAAAAAAAAATGGCGATAAAGCTGTAATAGAATATACCGAAAAATTTGATGCTTTTTCTGTAAAAGATTTTCCTCTTGAAATTCCCCCTTCTGACCTTAAAAAAGCCTACGACTCAATAGATGATGAGTTGAAATCATCATTAGAACATGCTGCAAAAAGAATTGAAGCATTTCATATGGAACAAAAAGAAGACTCATGGCAAAGAAAAGATGAGTATGGTTCAGTTCTTGGTCAATTAATTAACCCCATTGAGAGAGCAGGACTTTATATTCCTGGTGGAAAAGCATGTTACCCCTCTTCTGTTTTAATGAACGGAATTCCAGCAAAAATAGCCGGAGTAAAGGAAATAATTATGGTAGTTCCCTCTCCAGGAGGTGAATTAAATAACGTTGTGCTTGCAGCAGCATATATTGCAGGAGTAAATAGAGTATTCAGAGTTGGCGGAGCACAAGCTGTAGCTGCCTTAGCGTTTGGAACAGAAACAATACCAAAGGTTGATAAAGTTGTCGGTCCGGGTAATATTTACGTTGCTACGGCAAAGCAGCTTTTATTCGGTTACATTGATATCGATATGTTTGCTGGTCCCAGTGAAATACTCATTATTGCTGATAAAACAGCAAACCCCCAATATATTGCTGCAGACTTTCTTTCTCAGGCTGAGCATGATGAGCGTGCAACAGCAATTCTTATAACAAATGATTTGGAACTTGCAAAAAAAGCAGAAGAGGAAATCATTCGACAAACAAGAAAATCCAGACGACGGGAAATCATTGAAAAGTCCTTGGATAATAATGGAGAAATTATCGTCGTAAATACCTTGGATGAGGCGTTTCTGATCGCGAATGAAAGAGGACCAGAACATCTTGAGGTTATGACCCAAAATCCAGAACAACATATCCCAAAAGTTAAAAATGCCGGAGCTCTCTTTTTGGGAGATTATTCTCCTGAACCTATTGGTGATTATATTGCTGGTCCCAATCACGTATTGCCAACCATGGGAACTTCCCGTTTTTTCTCTCCCCTTGGTGTGTATGATTTTGTAAAAAAAACCAGCCTGATATATTTAAATAAATCGACCTTTAATACAATTAATAAAGATGCTCTCATCCTTGCAGATATTGAAGGACTGGATGCCCACGCTGAATCTATAAGAATTAGAGACTGATTTTTTTCAAAAACAACGCTCTAAAAAAGTGAAGAATGAAGATAAACATCTTAACTCCAGATAATTCTTCTCTATCGGTGCAAAAAAACAATCATATATGGTTACAAACAGGCAAACAAAAAAAATCAAGGTTTTACGAATAATTACTCGACTTAATGTTGGGGGACCCGGAAAACATGCCATCTGGTTAACCGCAGGACTGGATAAGGAACTATTTGAAACTCGCCTTATAACAGGCAGAGTTGAAGAAAATGAACAGGAACTAAACTATCTTCTGACAAAGGAATCGGTTGTACCTCTCTATATTAATTCCCTGAAAAGAAGCATACATTTAGTTAATGATTTCAAAGCTTTTTTTGCTCTTCTAAAGATTCTTTTTTCCTATCAGCCGGATATCATTCATACCCATATGTCTAAAGCAGGACTTGTAGGAAGGCTTGCCGGTGGTATTTATAAAATTTTTAACCCTTTTAAGAAAATCAACATTTTTCATACTTTTCATGGAAACACATTTGAAGGCTATTTTAGTCAAACAAAAGCCTTGTTTTTCCTAATATTGGAAAAACTCCTTTCCCGACTATTTAGCAATAAAATTATTGTTATTTCTCATCAGCAGTTTGATGAAATTTGCCATACATTTAAATTAGATGTTGAAGAAAAATTTAGAATAATCCCCCTCGGGTTTGATTATTCCCTAATTAGTGAGGAAGTTAATAAAAAAAATGATTTTTTTCGAGTTGGACTCGTAGGAAGAATGGCTCCGATAAAAAACTACGCTGCTGTAATCGAAGTTGCCAAATTAGTAAAGAATGAAAAAATAACCTTTCATATCTATGGAAGTTGCTCCGAAGATGAATTACAGAAATTTCAAAATGCAATTGCAACAAATAATTTGGAAAAGAACATTTTCCTGATGGGTAATGTCTCTGATATTAACGAAATTTATCATAATATCGATATGCTTCTCTTAACTTCAATTAACGAAGGAACCCCTCTTTCAATCATTGAAGCTATGTTTTTTGCAAAACCGGTTGTCGCAACAAAGGTTGGTGGTGTTCCCGACCTCTTAGGAATGGATTGGACACCTGATGATTCTCCTTTGGGCTGGTCTTTTAAAAAAACAGCCGTACAAAAAGGGTTCATCTGCAAGGTTAATGATTATGCCGATATGGCAGATAAGGTAACATTACTCTCTAAAAGCCAAGAAGAGTGTAAAATAGTTGGCTCTAACGGAAAAGAGTTTGCCATACAAACCTTCTCCAAAGAACGGCTTATACAGGATATTGAAGGTTTATACAAAAACACCTGACAATTAATTACTAACGATTAACTCACAGCTAACCTATGAAATGTTTAATTACCGGAGGTGCCGGATTTATTGGTTCACATTTATCGGAAGAACTTCTTAACCGGGGTGATGTGGTTTATATTATTGATGACCTTTCAACGGGAAGTATAAAAAACGTTGAACACTTAAAAAATAACCCCCGCTTTCATTCAGTTGTTGACACCATTTTCAATCAGGAATTACTTGAAGATCTTATCGAAAAGGTTGATGTCATTTACCATCTTGCAGCTGCAGTTGGTGTTAAATTAATCGTTGAAAGTCCGGTCAGAACAATTGAAACTAACATTAAAGGAACGGAAATTGTTCTCAACTTGGCTAATAAACATAACAAGAAGGTAATGATTGCCTCCACATCTGAGGTTTACGGTAAAAGCACCAAGGTTCCATTTAACGAAGAAGACGATATGGTTATAGGTCAACCAAAACGTGGAAGGTGGAGTTATGCATGTTCAAAAGCTATCGACGAATTTCTCGCAATGGCCTATTATCATGAAAAAGGACTTCCAGTAACCATTTTCAGGTTTTTTAATACTGTCGGACCACGACAAACAGGTCGCTACGGAATGGTAATTCCCAGCTTTATTGCTCAGGCATTAAGCAATAAACCAATAACGGTGTATGGAAGTGGAGAACAAAGCAGAAGTTTTACCTGGATAGGTGATGTTGTGAGAGGTCTCATTGATATCACTAACCACCCAAAATCAAACGGTGAACTATACAATTTAGGACATGGAAAGGAAATATCAATATTAAAGCTTGCTGAACTTATTAAGGAAATGACCAAAAGTAAGTCGAAGATCGTTAAGATTCCTTATGAAAAGGCTTATGAGTCAGGTTTTGAAGATATGATGCAGCGAGTTCCTGATATTTCCAAAGCACATAAGCTCATCAATTACTCACCAACCCTCGACATCAAAGATATTCTTCAAAACATTATTGAACACTTCAGGAGCGAGAGTTATTTGTAATCATAAATTATTTTGGAAAACGTTATTTTCTGAAGTTGTTTTTATTGTTTAGAAAAGAGCTATGAATGTTCTTTTAGCAGCTTCTTGAGAGGAGCTGAGATATGAAAGGTTGTTCCTTTTCCGACTTCACTCTCACAACGAATGGTTCCCCCCAAGGTTTGGAATACAATATTAAAGACAATATGTAAACCAAGTCCTGTTCCTCCCTGATTTCTTCTTGTTGTATAAAAAGGCTCAAAGATTTTTTTAATGTTCTCTTTGGAAATTCCTTTCCCATTATCATGAAAATCAAGTTTGAGATTTTTCTCATCTTTTGTTAAATGTATGGTTATTTTTCCTTCCTCATTTTTTTCAAAAGCATGAAGAATACTGTTCATAACAAAATTAGTAATAATTTGTGCAAAAACCCCCGGTACACTGTGAATATAAAAAAGTCCCTCAGCATTAAAATCTACTGTTATATGAGTCCTTTTGAGTTGAGGCTTTAAACTTCTCAGAGTTTCCTCTATATAATCCTTAAGCTCAAAGTCTCGTATTTCCTCGCTGGTCTGGTCAACAGAAACCATTTTAAAACTTCTTATGAGCTCAGCAGCTCTTTGAAGATTGTTATGGATGAGCTCAGTTCCTTCATTTGCATCCTTGAAATATTTATCCAAATCAGATTTCTTTAATTTATTTTCATTTAAATTCTTGCTAATTTTCTTTGTATTTTCTCTAAGGTACGATGATGCAGTAACTCCTATACCTATAGGAGTGTTTATCTCATGGGAAATACCTGCTACCAACTGTCCCAAAGAAGCCATTTTCTCTGCCATAATAAGCTGTTGCTGATTTTCCTTGAGTTCATTTATAGCAAGATTCAACTCCTTATTGGTTTTTTTCAAATCCTCCTCAAGTTTTTTATGCTCTGATAAATCGTAAACTGCAACCACCCGCGCTGTCTTTCCTTTATATAAAATATCTCTTCCCCTCAAAACGACAGGAATGACCGTTCCATCCTTTTTTATACATCTCACTTCATGGGTTTCCTGATCATCTCTAAAACCTCTTTTTATATTTTCCATTGTTTGCTCTTTATCCTCATCTACGACCATATCAAGAGAACTTCGCCCAATATATTCAGAGTAATCATACCCAAACATTCTTACCAACGAATTATTTACATCAAGGATCTTACCCTTATCATGAATTAAAATACCTTCAAAAGTAGATTCCCCGAGAAGACGAAAGCGCTCTTCACTTTCTATATGAGATTCATAATATTTAAGCATTCCAAAGAGAAGCAATGAAATAACCATTCCCAGCAAAAATACTATTTGGACATATTGGTTTTCATGTTTCTCCAACAACTCCTTTTTGGGGGTAACATAAATTGTCCACTGTTTTCCAGCAACATCTATCTTAAGAATGTGCTGTAACTTCTTTCTCTTGGATATTTTTATTTCCTTATTTGGAAAAGTAGTATAAATAAGGGACTGTTTAAGCCTATCAATGGATTCATTGTCTATCGTATGGAAATCTTCATTAAAAACCTGAAAATCAATCATTTTATTTACACGTAAAAGATTAACCTCCCTAAATAAAGTTGATACGACAAATTCACCATCAATAAAGCCATAAAGGTCGTTAATACTCTTTTGAGCCTTTTCATCAACGCCCTTATTATAAATAGGTAAAAGAATACAAAAATGATTTAGACTATTTGCATCATGCTTAGACCAAATATTTTTTATATATTGAGGTTTGCCGGATTTCCAGGATTCATTTATCGCTTCAATGTACTCTTTATTGGTTTTGATATCAAATCCATGTTTGTATTCATTTCCAACCCATGGATCAACATAATCAATAACAAAATAATTCTCTCTCTCTCCTTCAGGGAAAATTGTAAAATCAGGATACCCTGTAGCGATAGTACTTTTTTCTGTTCTTACCCTGTTAATAAATTCATTTTTTTCCGCATTATTAACGAAACGTACAAAAGCAAATGATTTAATTCCCGGATATCGCTTTTGTAACTGCATTGAATAGTAGAAACTTTCCCATTCACCTCTTGAAACATAATCACTTGACCCAAAAAGTGCTTTTCCAGCATACAACTGCTCTACATGAACCTTCACATTATGTTTTAACTCCTCGGAAATGTCCCTGGCTCTATTAAAAAATTCGTTTTTAAGGTTTACTTTGTTGATATTATTTATGAAATTGAGAGCAACAAAGGTTACAAGGATAGAAGCAATAATAGCAATATAGGAAAGCCTGATTTTCATAAGAAATGATGGTTAATAATAGCGGAAAGTTTTATTAGCAATTTACAAGCCAACCAACAATATACGATAACCCGCTATAAAAATAATGACTTACTAATTGTGCTCTCCATAAAACATGCTATTATTTGCATGGTCATGCAATAAGTTGCACGATTTTTACTTCAATTAAAAGATCTTTCCTGAAAAAAAATAAAAACCACCCTTCTCACCGTTCTTAGAGAATCTCAACTCTTACAAGACATATTATCTTCCCCTTTCATCTCCCCAAATTACCTTATGAAGCTGTAGCTGTAAACGTACATCCTGCATTCCTGAATCAATCAACATTTCTGCTAATTTATCAAGCTGCATTCTCCCATTTGAAGGGGATAAGGTAACCTTAGGAGGGTTACCGAAACTGAGCTGTTGTTTTATAAAGTTCTCTGCTTCAAAAAAATCATAACTATCCGAGACAACAAACTTAACCTCATCATGTCTGGTTAAATACTTTAGGCTTTCCATAAGAAATGAGTGCTCTTGTCCGCTACCCTTTAATTTAACATCGACAATTTTAACCACCTCTTGTGGTACCTTTTTAAGAGATTGAGAGCCATTGGTTTCCAGTGAAATGTTCCACCTGTTTTCCTGTACCAGTTGCTCAAGAAGAAAGTTAATATT
The DNA here is from genome assembly GCA_015231815.1 of Nitrospinota bacterium. GTDB lineage: Bacteria > Nitrospinota_A > JADGAW01 > JADGAW01 > JADGAW01 > JADGAW01. The sequence continues at coordinate 937 of JADGAW010000040.1, read as the reverse complement.
CTTCTGAAGCAAAGGCTCTCCGCCAGTAACACAGATATATCTTGCCCCGGATTTTTTTGCTTCTTCCATGATAGAATTTATGGATATTTTTTCTCCCTTTTCATAGGAATAGGTTGAATCGCAATAGTTGCACCGAAGGTTACAGCCTGAAGTCCTGATAAAAAAGGTAGTTAGTCCGCTAAACTGTGATTCACCCTGAAGAGAGGTAAACATTTCACAAACTTCTATAGATCTTTCCATGACAGATAAAAATATTGATTGGTATCAGAATAAAAAGATTGAAAACCTTAGCAAGCTTTTATTAAAGAGAAATATTACTCTAAAGTATGCCAAAACAAAAGCTGAAGCAACTAAAATATTTGAAGAACTTGTACCAAAAGGGTCGGTCATAGGGTTAAGCGGTTCCATGACACTGGAAGAACTCGGACTCCTTGATACGGTTCTTACTTCTGAATATAAAACAATTAACCAATATGAAAAAGGAATCTCACGTGAAGAAAGTTTAAAAAGAAGAAATCTGGGTGCCCAAGCGGATTATTTTCTTTCAGGAGCCAACGCTGTTACCTATGACGGTAAAATTGTCAATTTTTCTGCATTTGGTCATAGAATTGCCGGCTTGTCAAATGCTGGAAGAACAATTATCTTTGCCGGAACCAATAAGCTTGTTACAAATTTGGATGAAGCATTGAAACGTGTCAGGAATTATACTGTACCAATCAACTCTCAAAGGTTAAACTATGCAACTCCTTGTTTAGAAACTCTTGAATGCAATGAAACTGTTTGTAATGCAGTTGACTACAAAAGAATGTGTAACCAGATTTTAATCTTGGAGGGAGAAGTTGTTTCAGGCAGACTCTATCTCGTTATGGTTGAGGGGAGCTACGGTTATTAAAACAATGCTCTTACGCTTTTCTGAACACAATAAATAAAATATAAA
>JADGAW010000409.1 GCA_015231815.1 Nitrospinota bacterium | reverse complement strand
GGCTTACTACGAAAATGCTGAGCTTCTTATAAGGGTAAATATTGTATTTTCTTCATTAAGGGATGGGATTAAAGGAATACTATCCTTTAAAACCCTAAATAGTGGAAATGAGATGTTAAAGGCAATGAGCTTTGCCTTTGAGTCTCACGAGACGACAAAGGATGAATCCTTCATAAAATTAGTTGAGGAAATGGTAAAGAAGCTATTGGATAACTATAAGGGAGAAGCTGATACCGGTAGCCATATTGATGGTTTCAGCTAACATTTTTTTTAGCCTTTTCCTTTATATCATCAAAGTTAATTACATTAGCATTCCCTGCTTCTGGCATAAGGGTTTCCGGACTTTTATTCTCTCCTGCATCAGCTCTTTTTAATTCAGCGGTGCTTTTTCCCTCACTCTTTTTATCTAACATAACACAGTTTCCTTCAAAAATTGCCCCGTTCTCTATATCAAGAGAGTGAGTGTAAATTCCCCCAAAGACCTTTGCTGTTTTCTTCATTTCAATCTTAACATTTGATAAGATATCTCCCTCAACTGTCCCATAAATAATGGCATTACCAACATTTATCTTTGCTTTAACTAAGGCTTGTTCACCAACAATTAAGGTATCACTGCTGTTTATCTCACCATTGTATTTTCCATCTATACGTACTATGCCTTTAAAGTTCATTTTTCCCTGAAAGCTTGTTCCTTCACTTAAAAAGGTATTGATTTCCTTATCGTTGTTCATTTTCGGTTCCTCCTCCTATTATTTTCTCAACGATGTTGCTTAAGTGTTCATCATTTGTATAGTTTACCATAAGAGTACCACCTTTTTTCTTTTTCTGGATTGAAACACTTGCCGAAAGAAACTCTTTCAGGTTTTCTTCTACATCCAGAATAAAAATATCCTTTGACTCTTTTTTCCTTTCTTTTTTGCTCTTTATCTGCTTTTTAAGCTTTGATGTTTTAAAAACAGATAGCCCCTTTTCCTTGATTTCCTTAACAAAATTAAGCTGTTCATTCTTATCGGTTAATGACAGAATGACCTTTGCATGTCCATGGCTTATTTCTCCATTGCGAATACATTGAATAACCTCTTCCGGCAGGTTTAATATTCTTAAAGAGTTTGCTACCACAGGCCTGCTTTTCCCAAGGCGCTTGGAAAGTTCTTCCTGTGTAAGCTCGAATTGTTCTATTAGTTGCCTGTAACCCTGTGCTTCCTCAACAGGGTTAAGGTTTTCTCTCTGTATATTCTCAATAAGAGCTAACTCATAGGCTTCAACGTCGCTTACATCTTTTACTACAACAGGTACTTTTTCCAGCTTTGCCTTGTTTGCAGCCTGCCACCTTCTCTCTCCTGCTATAATCTGATAGCTGTCTTCCTTAATACGCTGAACAAGTATCGGTTGAATTATTCCCTTTGTTTTAATAGAATTAACCAGCTCCTGCAATGGCTCATCCTTTATCTCTTTTCTCGGTTGATTAGGATTTGGAACAACCTTATCTACTTCCACAAATAAAATATTGTTCTCTGTATTTGTGCTGAAATCTTCTATTAAAGCAGAGATTCCGCTACCAAGTCCTTTTCTTTTCATGGTTTACTCCTTAAACGATGTATTATTTCTTTTGCAAGATCAATAAACGAATCCGATCCTTTTGATGCAGGGTCATAATGAATGATAGGAATTCCGTAGCTTGGTGCCTCCGAAAGTTTTACATTTCTTGGAATAACAGACTTCAAGGCATATTGAGGAAAATGTTTTTCTATTTCATTTTTTACCTGATTCGATAGAACAGTTCTTTTGTCATGCATGGTTAGCACTATACCAAGTATCTGTAACTTGTTGTTCAAGCCTGACTTAATTGCATTATAGGTTTTTAACAGCTTGCTTAATCCGTCCATAGAGTAAAATTCGCATTGCAGGGGTATTAAAATATAATCCGATGCAGCTAATGCATTAACGGTTAATATGCTCAGGGATGGAGGACAATCGATAAAGATAAGATCATAGCTTTTTGTCATCCTTTTAATTTCATTTTTAAGCCTGAACTCCTTATCCTTAAAG
>JADGAW010000408.1 GCA_015231815.1 Nitrospinota bacterium | reverse complement strand
GGTGAAGGTGCTGTTCAGTTGACCTCGGAAGAAACGAATGCCTCAAAGCCGTTTCTGAGAATGAGTTCAAAGCTTACCCATCAATTATCAGATTCTATCTCTATTTTTCAGACTTCCTTTAAAAATGACGATCTGATTGTGCGTCCCTTCGAAAAATACATAAACTGAATTTTTGCCAAAGCCGTTTTACTCTCCTGCTTAAGGATCATAGTAAGCCGCTTATTCTCATCAATTACCATCTCTTTTTTTCCCTCCAATAATAAAGTTAAAAGAAAGTCAAATAATGCTACTGGATTTCAACGACCAGCGGTAAGCAAAGGCTGGAAGGAAGAGGAACGGTAGTATGATAAATATGAAGAGAAAACTCATCGTAATACCTGACCAAGAACATCTATGAATGACAAATCTATCTCAGAAAGCAAATTTCAAAACCTTAATGAGGAAAAGGTATAATGTGAAGAAAATTTAACGTATCAAAATAAATAAAATAAAGATGGCAAAGGTTGATTTTGGCACAGCAAACGAGACATTAAGGAAATTATGTGGAAATGGCTTATTGTATTCAGTGCCAATGTTCCAGCGTGACTACTCTTGGACGTATGATGAATGGGATGATCTCTGGAACGATATACTTGGTCTTTTCAGTGATACAGGAGAAGATTTTCATTATATGGGGTATCTTGTTCTTCAGTCAGAAGACGCAAAAAGCTTTTCAATTATTGACGGTCAACAGCGAATGACCACAGTGAGTATTATCATCCTTGCAACGATTCAATATCTGGAAAAATTATCCAAAGAGGGCGTTGATTCAGAAAATAATAATAAAAGAGCAGAACAGTTCAGAAACACCTATATTGGCTATATGGATCCGGTTTCATTAGTTCCTCAAAGCAAACTTCGGCTTAATAAAAACAATGATGATTTTTATCAAACCTACCTTGTTCCTCTTCAAAAAATGCCGCAAAGAGGCTTAAAGCAATCTGAGAAACTATTAAAAAAAAGTTTTAACTGGTTTTCCCAAAAAATTGCCGACTATTTTGCAAATAATAAAGACGGTGCCGAATGCGCCCGTTTTATTGACGGACTGGCTGATAAGATCGTTTTTACCGTAATAAGCGTTAATGATGAGTTAAATGCGTTTAAGGTTTTTGAAACCTTAAATGCTCGAGGCGTTAAACTTTCATCCACCGATTTACTCAAGAATTATCTCTTTTCCATTGTTCATAGCAACGGTTCTCATGAAACTGAAATTATGCAATTGGAAAAAATGTGGACCGGCGTTAGCAGTCGTCTTGAAGGAGAAGACCTCCCAACCTTTATGCGTTACTATTGGAATAGCTTTAACAAATTTGCAAGAAAAAATGAATTATTTAAAGCGGTGAGATCGAACATAAAAGAGAAATCGGAAGTATTTGATTTTGTGAGAAAGCTGGGAGAGTATGCGGATATCTATATTGCCTTAAAAAGGCCTGAAGATGAACTTTGGGACAACGAGCAAAGTAAATACTTGAAGGAATTGAAAATCTTTAACGTAAAACAACCCATTGGATTGCTCATGGTTTCTCAGGCAAAACTTCCAAAAGAAATTTTTACGAAAATATTAAAAACTGTTTCTATCATTTCTTTTCGCTACAACGCTATTGGCGGTCTTAACCCCAATGAGATGGAAAAAGTTTACAATAACTCTGCAATTACGGTTTCTAGTGATCAAGTTAATACATCTCAGGATATTCTGGAATCCTTAAAACCATTGTATATTTCTGACGATGCATTTCTGCCTGCATTTGAGAATGCTTATATCCGTACATTTTCATCGAAAAACAATGCCTTAATTCGATATATTTTTGGAAAAATAGAATCCCACCTTACTGGAGGAGAAATAAATATTGAAGGCGATAAATTTAGCATAGAGCATATTTATCCTGAAAATCCTAACGATGAATGGGTGGCGGACTTCGATGAACAATACCTTTATCGTTTAGGAAATTATGCCCTTATGGAGAAAACGCTAAATCGTGACGCCGGAAATAATGCCTTTAAAATCAAAAAAGCGTATTACGAA
>JADGAW010000407.1 GCA_015231815.1 Nitrospinota bacterium | reverse complement strand
TTTATAAACATTACCTACAATATTTTTTTCGTTTGTACGTTCAAAATAGAGTTCCCGCAAATTGAAATTATCAATAATGGCAACCCTTTTTTCCCAGGGAAGGCTGTTAATTAGAATTTTATTGGGCATAAATACAATTATTTTTTCTTTTGAGGAAAAACTCCGTTCAGAGCATCCCTGCATATAGTTTTTGTTTCATCCGAAAAATCTGCGTTCATCATCCATTTTAAAAACGAAGGATTTTTTGTGGCTATAAGTGCTAAAGGTTCATTTTTATTCTTACCAAAATTCAGCACAACCTCATCTTTATCGTTCCAGACAAATTTACCGTCACTATCAACGTTATTTGCAAAAGGGAGATAACTTAATTCATGGAAAGCATTCATATCAGTTAAGTCATCATACTCTTTTATCTGAGCATCAAAGATTTCCGCTGTTGCTTCTATATCTGCTTTTGCCGAATGAGCATTTTCCAAAGATTTCCCGCAATAATAACGATAAGCGGCACTTAAGTTCCGTTTTACCCTCTGATGATAAAGTTGCATCATATCAGCTATTTTTACGTCCTCAGTATTATAATCAATTCCTGCCCGTTTGAACTCTGCTTTTAAAAGAGGAAGGTCGTACCCAATGACATTAAATCCCCCAATATCGCAGCCTTCGAAATAAGAAAAGATTTGGGGAGCGATTTCAGTAAAAGGTTTTTCCTCCTTTACCATTTCATCAGTTATACCATGGACATCTGACGCTTCTTTCGGAATCGGAATGGTCGGGTTCACCCTTCTACTATGCGTTTGTCGACTTCCATCAACATCAATTTTTACCGTAGCAATCTCAACAATTCTATCCTGATGTACATTGACTCCGGTCGTTTCAAGGTCAAAAAATATTATCGGCCTGATTAATTTCATTACTTAAGGATTACATCGTTTAAAAGTTGAGCATTTAAACCTTCTACAATACTCATCACTCTTTACTTCTCACTCTTCATAGCTTTAATTCTATCCTTGACGGTTTTATACAGTTTTTCCCCTTCAACTTTAAATTTACCGTACATTGCTTTTAGCTGCTTTTCATCAACTTTTCTGCCTTCTTTAAAATATTTTTCCGCTGTTTTTCCCATAGCGTAGGTTCCTGAAAAAGCAACAGCAGCACCACCAAGAGAACCAATAATAGGAATTAATTTCAGAATTGAACCAAACATCTTTAATCCAAAGGCAACTCCAAGAAGAGTACTAAATTCCTTTAACGATTTTTTATCCAAATCATAACCATAGCGTTTACCAATATCGTAAACCATTTTCATCTGAAGAGGAGTAAGAAGAATAAAATCACTCACAAACGGTATTGGGGTAAGACCTATTGAACCAGCAGAAAGGGAATAGTTCAAAACGAGCTTATCAAGGTCTATTTTATCGACATCCTTAACAAACTCCTCATCCTGTCCAAGAAGTTCAAAATCAATTTCTTCCGAGACATCCATAAAAAGTTTTTGGCATTTTTTATCGTCAAATTCCAGATACTCCGCCAATTCCCTCAAGAATTCATGCTCTCTTTGATTAAGTCCATCAATTAAAAGAACATTCACCGCCCTTTTAAAAGCATCTTCGGCAATATTAAGCTCAAGAGTTTTTTCTGCAACATCCTGCAAAGACATTTCGCCAACCCAACATTTATCTATTTCCGAATATTGTTCCTGAGTGGGATTAAAATCAGCAATTATTGTATTGAGTCGGGTTCTTTCACTATCACTTATATTGCCATCAGCTCTTACGGCAAGAATCGATAATTGAAGGAGAGTGAGTTCCTCTGATTTATTCATGCAAAGTCTTTTTATATAGGTGGTAGGTGAAAGGGGTTATTATAACGTAGATAGACAGAAGGGAGGAACAGTAAATCGGTAGATGGGCAGATGAGTAAGTCGGGAGAACTGTGGAACGTTAAAACGCTGAAATAGGCAAACCATTGAAAACTTAAAAGCCTTTCAACCTGCTTTCTAAACCATCAACTCTTCACCCCTTCTACCGTTCTTCCCTTCTACCATTCTCCCATTTACCCAATATCTC
>JADGAW010000406.1 GCA_015231815.1 Nitrospinota bacterium | reverse complement strand
TATTTTGGAGTGCAATCAGTTGCCCAACTCTGATATTGAGTTCGGAAATCTGACTATCCTTTACATCCAATTGCTTCATTAATTGCTCTATATGTACGTCTTTAGCTTTTAGCTGTTCTCTAAATACGCCTAGCACTTCATTGAAATTTCCACTTTCTGTGGCTTTATTAGGATTTTGTTTAGCTTTGTCTGATTCAGAAGAAGTTTCTGAGCCTTCATCTAGGAGTACATAAACACTACGCCCATGCTTTTCAGATTTGAGAGCTCCAACGCGGATTCTTTTGTATACCGCTTGAACCCCGATCCCTTTGCTGTCTGCATAGTCTTTGACTGTGATTTTTTTCATGGTTTTATACTTAGGTGTAACACTATGGCATAAAGATACTGAATTTTACTGATAAATCAATAGCTTTTATGATTCTACCACATGGTATAAACGGTGTAAAGGAAGTATAAATGAAGCATAAAGGTGTAAAACTTGATGGTATAACTAGGTATAAATGGATTTTGTAAGTTATTGAAAATAAAAGAAAAAATAGGAATAAAAGCTTTTATACCGTTTATGCCAAGGTGTAAAGAGGTGTTACACCGACTTTATACCAAAAGCATAACGGGGATACCAGTTTTATACTGTGGTATAAAACTGGTATAAATGGTAGGTATAAAGGTATAGTCAGAGACTATTATTATAAACCCTGATAAAGATAAAAAAGAAGATAGCAAGAAAAAACCTAAGCCTATTAAGAAGAAAAAGGACAAGAAGAAAGATCAAAGCAAAAAAAAGAAAGGGAAGAAAAAGAAGTGATTCTTTGGCAGGTTGTTTTGAAACGATAAAGGCAATTAGCATTTACAGATAATATTCTTTAGATATATTATCTATCCTCTTAAACACTATTCAACCGGCTTAGAAAGTATTTCATCTATATTCTCAATTGTTATCTTAAGACTATCTAAATATTCAAAAAAGTATATGTAAATATTATACTTTTTCCGTTCAATGAGTCAAACTAAATTTCAACCCTCCTGGCGACCTCCAAGGCTTCGTTCTTCTCTACGTTGAGATATGCGGATGTAGAGGCTATCGAAGTATACCCAAGCAATTGACGGAAGATCTCAGCGTTGTTTCCTGTTGTTTGGTACACCAAAGAGGCTTTTGTACGCCTGAGTGAGAGAGTACGTTGAATGCTCTGCTCTCGTCCAACCGTGCCATCTGAACCCATTTTTTCACCAGTTTCTTGTACTGGTGACCAATTATTGAAATTTTCTATTGATTTTCAGGTACTTCAGCATATAATTGAATCTGTTATTTCTTTACTCAATAGAAGCTATGAAGACACTATGATGATATGAGGTTCATACAATGGACATCACTTTGAATATTCCAGATGATATAGCAAGAAAGGTTCAAAGCCTTCCTAATAGTGATGAGTTTGCAACAGAAGCTTTTCAAAGAATGTTTGAACTGCGTAGAGTTCCATCAAAGAAACCTGAAACGGGGACAAAGAAAAGAAAATGGGCTCAATTTGTTGATGACACAAAGAAGAAAAGATTATTGAGTGGAATTAGCAAAGAAGTACATAAAACTAATAAAGGTTTCAGAGAAAGCCTAGAATTTAACCACGATAAACAACAATGAACTATCTCTTAGATTCAAACATAATCGAATATTTTACAGACGAACATTCAATCTTTTATGAAAACGTTGCAAACAAAATATTAAATCTTGGTCAGAATGATGAACTTTATGTCTCTATACTAACAATATTTGAGTTCGAGTATAGTTTTTCAGCAAGCGATGTTCCTGAAAGACGTGAAAAATTAAGGAAAACTATAGATTGGATAAAAAATGAATTCATAATTATCGGTATTGATGCTGATGTTGCAAAGAGTTTTGGAGAAATTAAAGCAAAACATAGAATAAAGCATAATATCAGCTCTAAGAATATGAAAAAGCATAATTTTGATATTATGATTGCAAGTTCAGCTATACTGAATTCTCTTAAACTTGTGAGTGCAGACAAAATATTCCAGTCAATTCCTGAGATCTCCCCAGAGCTACAAACTGAAGATTG
>JADGAW010000405.1 GCA_015231815.1 Nitrospinota bacterium | reverse complement strand
TATTTCTGAACTTTTTAAGGAACTTGTTGAAGATTATAAGGAGAGGAATATTAAAATTGTTTCTGTTGCTGGTGGCTATTCGTTTGCCACTGACAAAAAGTGGAGTAGCTTTATTGAAAACTATACTCATGAAGACAAAAAAAACAAGCTTACCCGTTCTACATTGGAAGTTTTGTCGATTGTAAGTTATAAACAGCCCGTAACGAGAGTCGAAATTGATACCGTGCGAGGGGTGGATTCAAGTCATATTGTACGAAGTTTAGTGGAAAAACGTTTTATTAAACCTGTTGGTAAAAAGGATGTTCCAGGAAAACCAATGATGTATGGAACAACTGATTCCTTTTTAAAACATTTTGGTTTGAATTCCCTTAAGGATTTAAAAGACTATAAGAGCTTTGGCTTTGAAAATCCTTCTGAAACTTAGACGTCGTATTCCATGAAATGCTGTTCTTTTCTTGATGAAATTTCGAAGTTTGATGCCAAAGAAGTAAAGGCAAGGTAAAAAAAGGAAATAAGCAGGGTAATTGAAACAAAAGAGCCAAATTCCACGCTTCTCAGTAAATAAATAATGCAAAGAACGATATTAAAAGAAGCACTGAGCCATAAGATAATACCAAAAAGGCATGTTAAAGGAGAAGACTGTCTTGAAACCTTTGAGGTAAATTTGTTTAATAAAACGTTGGGAATTGGTCGAATCTGATTAAATAATGTTTTCATGATAACCTCCGGTTAATTTGTTTGTATTAAGTAAAGTATCGGAACTATTTAAAAATCACTTGATACTTTTTTATGAAAAATTTTCTTCCCCACCTTCTTTTATTCTTTCTTATATGCTTTTTTATTGATATTCAACTTTCAAATGGAGAGGAAAAAGTCTTTTTAAGAGAAAACTTTTATGATTTGAATAATTGGAAACCACTCCCCATTAAAGGAGTTGATAAGCAATCCACCTTTGAAGTTGTTGTGCAAGATGGGCACTCACTGTTAAAAACGACCAGTAATAAATCTGCTTCTGGAATTCTTCTTCAAAAGAGGTTTAATGTTTATGATTTTCCTGTCGTTGAATGGGTTTGGAAAGTTGAGAATATTTACCTTAAAGGAAATGGGAGAATTAAAAGGCTAAGCGATTACCCCATTAGGGTATATGTATTGTTTGAGTACAACGATGAGAATAAAAAGCAGATTTCATCTTTTACGAAAGTTCTTTATGCTCTTTTGAAAACCTTTTACGGAGAATATCCACCTCTTTCGGCACTCGACTATGTATGGGCAAATAAAGAAAGTCAAAAAAAGATTTTCCCTGACCCTTATACCAGTCGGGCAATGGTAATACCACTTGATATGGGTAGTGCAGATATAAATAGGTGGAAAAAACATTCAATAAATATTTTGAAGGACTATAGTCGTGCCTTTGGGGGAAAAGCTCCCTCTATTGCAACTTTGGCAATTATGAATGATTCTGATAATACAGGGGAAAGTTCTGTTTCCTATCTCAATTATATTGAGATAAAGAAATAGTACGTGAAAGTTTATTGATTCTATATTTTGAGAATATGTATTGTTCTCATACGATTTAAAGTCATAAATTTCCCTCTGGTACCTCATTTGATAGTCATATCATTTAAAATATTTAGCATGCTCTGTAAAATAAATCCAATAGTGTCAATTAAAAAACTTAATTGTGACAAATGGTTACTGAAAGTAATATACCTTCCTTTAATAATATTTTTCTTATATGTGACAGTAAGATTATTATTGAAAAACTAAAAAGTAGCCTTGAGATTTTACGTACCAAGCAGTCGGGTATCCATCGCTATCGGAATATTGATGAAGCAATAAGGCAAGTTGACCACTTTATCTCAAATAATGAAGTCGTTGACCTTATTGTTTCGGATGTTTCTTTCCAATCCTCAGAGACTAACCTTATTGCGTTAATTAATAAACTGGAGGATTATAAAAACTTTTGGAACACTCCCGTTCTTATCTTTACGAATGTAAAAGATGCACAGCTCCTGAGTAATGTAGGCAAAGCATTTATTCACCTTCCATATAGGCTTATATTCACTGAGACAAAGAATG
>JADGAW010000404.1 GCA_015231815.1 Nitrospinota bacterium | reverse complement strand
TTCAAGCTGCTGTACAAGATCAAGTTCAGGAGCAAGGCACATAAAGGTTGCACCAAAAAGAGTATCTGGACGGGTAGTAAAGACCTTAATGCTTAGATCAGAATTCTTAACAGCAAAATCAACTTCGGCACCAATGCTTTTTCCAATCCAGTTTTTTTGCATGGTCAGAACCTTTTCTGGCCATCCATCTTCCAATAGTTCACAGTCCTTGAGAAGTCGTTCGGCATAATCAGTTATTTTAAGAAACCAGCCGTGCAATTCTTTTTGTTCGACCGTAGTATCGCACCGCCAACAAAGTCCATCATGTACCTGCTCATTGGCAAGAACAGTATTACATGGCTCACACCAATTAACAAAGGTTTTTTTTCGGTAAGCCAATCCTTTTTTATAAAAATCCAAAAAGAGTTTTTGGTTCCACCGATAATATTCCGGAGTGAAGGTTGCAATTTCCCTCTCCCAGTCATAACTGATGCCCAGCCTTTTAAGCTGAACTTTCATGTCTTCAATATTTTTTTTTGTCCACTCAAAAGGGTGAGTTCCATGCTTTATAGCGGCATTTTCTGCCGGAAGTCCAAAAGAGTCCCATCCAATCGGGTGTAAAACGTTAAAACCCTTCATTTTTTTAAAGCGGGCAGTTACATCACCAATGGTGTAGTTTCTGACATGTCCCATATGGATTTGACCGGAAGGATAGGGAAACATTTCCAGTACATAATATTTTTCCCCCGATGCGTTATTTTCGGTTTTATAAAGGTTCTCTTCTTCCCAGGCTTTTTGCCACCTTTTTTCTACTTCTTCGAAGTCATATTTTTCCTGCATATTTTTATCGTAAATTTTGTCAATTAAGCGCAATATTATAGATGAACTCTTAATGAAAAGAGACTTCGTAAGGGAAAAAAATTAAACTCAATCATATATTCTTGAACATTACAGAAGAGTAAGAAAATATTGAGTAATTAAAACCAGAGCTATATAATATGTACACATAAAAGCAATTATGTACATGTAAGAAAAATTGAAAGGAGCATTTATGATAAAAGTAACAGCTACAAAACTAAGAAACAATTTATTTGTCTATTTAAATAAAGCCACAGAAGGCGAAACAATTGTAATTGAAAGAAATAAACATGAAGTAGCTCGCCTTGTATCAAGCCATGAAGGAAATTGGCGTGACAAGATGAATGTCAAGTCTGAAATTCTTGTTTCACCAGATGAATTAATTAACCCCATTGACGATATCTGGGAGAAATATAAGTGAAAAGAAATAAGTTTCTTTTTGATACCCACGCATTAATTTTTTGGAATAACAATGAAGTTGTAACAGAAGAGTTTATTAACTTCTTTGATAGACATGCTCTACAAGGAAACCTTTATATTTCTTCTATTTCATTCTGGGAAATTGCCCTGTTAGTAAAAAAAGGTAAGATTAAAATGGAAAATGTTGAACTCTGGAAAAGCGAAATTCTTACAAACACCAATATCCGGCTCATTGAACCAACTGTCTCTGAAATGATAAACTCAACCTTACTTACTGACCACCATAAAGATCCTTTCGACAGGCTTTTAATTTCACAGGCTAACAACAACGGTTTATTCCTGGTTACAAAAGACAAAGAAATTTGCACTTATGATGTAAAAACCTTTTGGATATAAAAGTTTATTAAGAGACAAAAGAATTTATCTTTATCCTATCTCAAAATTACTTTCTAAAACACTATTCTCGTGAAAAAATCCATATAGAAATATCGTATTCACTCTTCTGGCATAAAATATCTAAAAATTAACACAATGATAAAAAGATGTTTACTGGTTACGAGATAAAAGAAAAATTATACGAAAGCCAACGCACCATAGTTTTTCGAGCCATTCGAAAAGAGGATTATCGACCGGTCATACTGAAGGTATTAAAACATGAACGCCCCACCCCGGAAGAAATTACCCGTTTTAAGCTGGAATTTGAATTAACCCTAAGCCTTCAGGTGGAGGGTGTTATTAATGTGTATAGCCTGGAAAAACAGGGTAATTCCCTTGCCATTGTTATGGAGGATATTGATGGCGAGCCCCTCACAAACTGGAACAGTGAACACGATATCTTAGAT
>JADGAW010000403.1 GCA_015231815.1 Nitrospinota bacterium | reverse complement strand
CTCAGGGAAATGAAAAAAATTACTGAGGAGTTTAAAAAAATATATAAGGATCAAATGGACTTCATTGAGGCGAAAAAATTTCTTCGGGAAATTAGCCGTGGAGGACGATGTCTTGAGAGTGGTGAAGTATTGAACCCTCTCTATATGCCTTGGGTAAAAAGCCTTCTGGATTATTTGAACCTTATGGAAAAGCAACCTACGAAAAAAGAGTGGGAGAAATATGGACATCGTTTAGACGATAAGTCTGGTGGTGAAAACCCAGAAAAAATCAGAGAGATTTTCATGGAAACAGGAGTGCTTCTTGACTCAATTTTTGGAAAACTTGGAGGCCATGACGATAACTATCTTGATGCAGAGGACTTTTCCAATATTTTCCAATATATTGAGTTCCTTGATTACTATGAGGGAGAGATAGTTCTTGAACATGGAGAAGCAGGTAATGGAATATATATTGTAAGAAAAGGAAGCTTTGCGGTTTATCGAAATAATATTACTAAGGCTACAAACAATCCAAAGGATTACCTGACGAAATTGTATCAGGGAAAACTTTTTGGAGAGATGTCAACCATCACGGGACAAGAAAGAAAAAACACTATTCAAGCCTTGGAAGATGCAAAAGTTTTATATATCAACCTGAAAAACTTGGAGTTGCTTGATAAGGTAGACTCTAAGGCATTTCCTGAGAAAAGCGTCTATAAAGTAATGAAGGAAGAAATGAAGCAAATTCAGGAAGAAAGAAACCAGCTTTTTTCTCAGGAAGAAGAGGCTTCTCCAGAACCTACAACATGATATATCTTTCTGAATTAATTTCTTTGAACGAAAAAGAAATTAAGGAAGATTTTATCCGGGCATCCGGGCCTGGGGGTCAAAATGTCAATAAAGTATCAACAGCAGTTCAACTACGATTTGATGTGAGGAATTCAGCTTCATTACAAGACTTTGTTAAAGAAAAATTAATAAAAATTGCAGGAAAAAGGGTTTCGGAGGACGGAGTATTAATTATTGAAGCAAAACGCTATCGAACGAGGGAGGCTAATCGACAAGATGCTCAAAGAAGGTTGGAAGAACTTATTGTTAAAGCACTTGAGAAACCAAAACCAAGGAGAAAAACAAAACCAACCAGATCTTCTAATAAGCAAAGACTCGAAATCAAAAAGCAAAGAGGTGAGATTAAATCAACTCGAAAAAAGGTTCTTTTGTAGTTGTTCTCATTACTGCTCATCAACTTTTTTTTCTTTCTATCATAAACAATATAATCCTTCTCAAAATATAGTGCTTCATCAATGTCTCATAGAGGGTAAAAAAAATATGATAAAAGAACTATTGACGATAAAATAGGGTAAAAATAACCGAAAGAAGTTCTGAAATAAAAAACAGTATTCCATGCAACTTTCAAATGATTTTCCTTCAAATATAAGTTCCACCATCAAACACGCAAGTATGAATAGAGTCTCATTTACTCTTGTGCTCCTGTTTCTATTGGTTATTTCTCCATTACATCTCATGGCTGAAAACCTTCATGCATTCACTCCCCACTATATTATTGCAGTCGATAATTCAGGCTCAATGAAACACAATGGTTCCTCTGAAGGAGTAAAAAAACTTCTTAACAGCTTTATTGAAAATCTAAAAACGGGGAATAAAGTAACTCTCGTTACCTTTGGTTCTGAAAACAGCGTTGTTTTTAACGGGAATATTAATAATGATGAAGGACTTGATACCCTAAAGTCGAAAGCCGAATCCATTAAATATGATGGGTCATATACTGATATTAAAGGTGGCTTTGACTTTGTTCTGGACTTTCTGGCAATGAAGGAACTCAATGAAGTGCAGCCATTTGTGATTTTTCTAACGGATGGAGAACTTGATTTGGTGAGTAGAAAAAATGCGACATTTCCTGAAGAAATTATGGGGAACAACGATTTTTCAGAACTACTTACAGAGTACAAACCGTATATTAGAGGAAACTCAATAGAACGAACTTCTCTGGAGGAATTTAATAAAAGAATTAACCAACAAGGTGGCGAACTGGTAAGAAGAGATATAATTCCAAAATTAAAAAATGAGGTAACACCTCTGTTTATTCTTTCTTTTTCCTTAGAA
>JADGAW010000402.1 GCA_015231815.1 Nitrospinota bacterium | reverse complement strand
ACATAACAACCGTTACAGCACAGGAAATGAAAGAATATTTAGGAATGCGGATGGAGAAGGAAATATCTGCAGCACAACTTGCCAAAGAGTAAGCTGCATTGGGAAAGTTTGGAGCGGGACTAAACCGTCTTGCGATGAAAGAACAAGGCATGACCCAAAGTCACATTGACAAAGTAATAAAATCCGGTGATTTTGAGAAGAGATATGACTTCTCTGAACGGGTCAAAATAGTACAGGAATACCGTGAGTTACGCAATGGAGAAGAGACAAGGTGTTCGTTATCAAACAATTGGCAGGTCAAGGGTCGTGGCTATGAACGACCAGAGGAGCTTGTCGTGGCTATAAAAGATGAAACCCATCAGCTTCAGGCAAGACTTCAACTTGAAAGCGGAGCAAGGACAGAGGGTGTAGGAGCCGGGGTACATTCTAACCATTGCCTTAAAGAAAGCAATCTTAAAGGGTTGGTCAAAGACCCGGTAACAGGCAAAGAGGTCGGTTCTTTCACCACCAAAGAAAAAGGTGGAAAAGTCACTACACGTTATTGTTTAAAAGAAACATACCATAGGTTGGATCAATATATTATTGAGCATGGGAAGCTTAAAAGTAATTACAAGGAATATAACGCCTCAGTAAATAAAGCAGCCAAAGAAACAAATCAGTATGTGAGAGGTAGAGGAACACATGGACTTCGGTACAATTTTGCTCATGAGAGGACATTTCAGTGTGGTGAGCATGGTATGTCAAGAAGTGATGCATACCAGCAGGTATCTAAAGAGATGGGTCATAACAGAGAAGAAATAACGCATCATTACACAGGAGGTTGACATGAAGGTTCAAGCAAAAAAAGGGAGTGCAAAACAAATAATTATCAAGAACTGGCTTTACGTTCTAGAGAAAAGACGTGAAGGATGGACGTGGAAAACAATAGCCCCCTATTTTTCCAAAAGGTTTTCAAAAAAAGTGTCGGAGTCGCTTCTTAGAAAAGTTAGCAAGGAAATTAAGGAAAGGCATGGAAAACCTGTAATCCAGTCGGTAGAATGAGTGGATGTGGTCATATACAGTTAACACCCCTTTGCCTCCACGGAATGCAAGGAACATGACAGATTTGCCCTTTAATCTGGCGGGTTCGTTGCCCCGTGGATGGCAAAGGGGACAAGAAGAATGTCTCTTTTAATGCCCTTAATAACCATTTCCATAGATATAGAATGCCAAAAGCGGGACTCCGTCCCTTCCGGTAATTTTTGGCTACCACAGGAAATACAATTCACGGCAAAGTGGAGTCGAATGATATTGGAAAAGATCAAACTTTGGGATTCCTCATGAATAGTGGTACGCCCGAGAGGATTCGAACCTCTGGCTTATTGATTAGAAGTCTAAGCCAAAAACGGGAAAACCCTTGTATTTCAAAGGATTAACCTCCTTTATCTTCCCAAATAATCCCATACTTTCCCTAACTTTTGCTACATTTTTGCTACAATTCCGGCATTTTGTCTGCTTGCGATTGCAAGTGATCAGAAAGAAGGTGAACATAATGTTTAACGGTTACATCAATGCTACTATGGCCTAAAATCTTCTGAACAGTTACAAGGTCAGCACCTTTCATAATGAGCCAAGCTCCACAAGTCCGGCGTAAATCATGAAAAGTACAATCTATTGAAGCTTCACGAGCCAAACGAATAAACTTTCTTGAAGCCCAGTTAACTTTCCATTCGTTTCCTTTCGGAGCTTTTAATAAAAACTCATCCTTTTCTTTATTTGCCAACTCATTAAAAAAGGAGATTGCGGCTTTGGGAAGTGGAATTACTCTAAATTGTTTTGCTTTTGTAGGTGTTTCGGGAGTGCTTGTTATGGTGATTTTCCTCTGAGACAAATCAATATCACTAACTTTTAAGCGGCAAAGCTCTCCAAGGCGGCACCCAGTGTAAATAGCGGCTTTTATCATGCTTTTCCATTCATCTGGACAAACTTTTAAAAGCTTTGATACTTCCTCTTCCGTTAATGTTTTGGGAACCGGGCTATTTTCCTTTGCAGGTGAAACATAAACAGCCGGGTTTTTGTCAATGTAGTTGAGCTTTAACGCCGTTGAAAAGAAAGCCTTTAAATG
>JADGAW010000401.1 GCA_015231815.1 Nitrospinota bacterium | reverse complement strand
CCCTGCTTTTTATCTGCTCCTCCGGGATATTTTTCCAAAGGAGTGAACCAATTTCAAAATGGGTCATTTCCTTTAAATCATCATGAATCATTGCATAGGATGCTTCACGAACACGCTCATGAACAAATCTGATGCTATCATCATCCTGAACAAGCATTCCGGCATCAAAGAGAGGTTTTAAATCAAGCAAGGTTACATTATTTTGCTGCCCTAAAATCAAAGATAGTTCGCTGAGATCAAATACGTTTCTGAGGCATGAAGCAAACTGCACTGCCCTTTGGGTGTTGCTGGAAAAACTGTTCAGCTTGTGAAGCATTAAATCGATGACATTTTCTGTCGCCAGCATCTTTTTGGTACTTTTAATATCCCATTCCCAACCCGAATGAACAGAAAAATTCAGAGCTTTCTCATCATAAAGAGAGCGAAGAAAAAGTTTAATAAAGAAAGGGTTTCCTTCCGTTTTTCGATAGATCTCATCTGACAAAGTAGAAGATTTCTTTTGCGAACACCCTAAAGCATCAGAAATCAATTTATTGGTATTTTCTTTGTTTAATGGGGAGAGTTTAATTGTTGTAACATTTTCCCGTACACTTTTTATTTCATTGAGCATTAAAGATACAGGGTGATAGGAGTCCATTTCATTATCTCTACATGCTGCGATGAGAAGGAAATACTTTATTTCCATTTCCCGAGCCATCAGTTGAATTGTTTGCAAACTTGCTGAATCAGCCCATTGCAAATCATCAATAAAAAGAACAACAGGGCTTTCCATTCGGGTAAAAACCTTCAGGAAATTAATAAAGACCATATTAAAACGGTTTTGCGATTCAATGGGAGCAAGCTCTTGAACCACTTGTTGCTTTCCGATTATTAATTCAAGAGACGGGATAATATCTATGATTATTTGTCCGTTTTGCCCAAGAGCATTAATGATTTTTTTCTTCCATTCATTGATTTTCTGTTGATTTTCACTCAGAATATATTTAATCAACGACTCAAAAGCAGTACTTAATGCACTGTATGCGGTTCCCCTGCTAAACTGGTCAAATGAGCCGGAAATAAAGTATCCCATCTTTCCGGTTACAGGTTTTAAAATTTCCTGTATGAGAGTTGACTTGCCTACACCGGGATATCCGGTAATTAAAAGAAATTCCCCCTTATGTCTGCTTGCTTTCTCAAATACCTCAAGAAGAACTTTTCTTTCACCTTCCCTTCCATAAAGTTTTTCGGAAATAAGAAATTTGTCTGAAAAGTCATTTCGTGCAATTTCAAAGGAATCAATCTTACCGGTTTTCCTCCACTGACGCAAACATTCTTCAAGGTCGCTTCTCAAAGCAGAGGCACTTTGATATCGGTCTTCAGCATTCTTCTGAATCAGTTTCATAATAATGTTTGAGACCGTCACGGGTATTTCCGGTCTTAAGGAACTGGGAGTTTGAGGTGTTTTTGCCAGATGAAAGTGTATGTATTCAATTGGTTCTTTTGCCTTAAAGGGGAGAGAGCCACAAAGAAGTTCATACAGGGTAATACCGAGGGAATAAAAATCAGTTCGATAATCAAGACTTCGATTCATTCGTCCAGTTTGTTCCGGAGATATGTATTGAATGGTACCTTCAAGTTTGTTGATTGTTGTCTCATGGTGTGCTTCCAACTCAATTTGAGTTGAAATGCAAAAATCGATAAGTTTGAGTGAATTTGTTTTCTTCTCAAAAATAATATTATGGGGCTTAAAATCTTTGTAGATTACTTTTTTTGCATGGATTTCCTCTAATGCATCGGAAAGCTGTATGGCAATTCTGAGAAAGTGCTCCAGAGGTAATCCTTTCTCAGGAATCGACTCCGTAATACGCTTTCCATCAAAGAATTCAGTGACAATGACAGGACCAAACGGGCTTGATTCCAGAGCGAGATATTGAATAATATTTTTATTGTGAAGTTTGCTCCCTATTTCAAATTCTTTACTGAAACGCTCAATATCTTTTTTGAGTATGTATTTTTCAGAAAGAACTTTTAAGGTAACATCTTTTTGGTCACTCTGACGAATAGCCCGATAAATATTGGTTCTAACGCCTTTATAGATTTGCTCCTGCACCTCATAACCGGATATTTA
>JADGAW010000400.1 GCA_015231815.1 Nitrospinota bacterium | reverse complement strand
TTTTCGAATTTTTTCATAAAGCTTGAAGTCTGCTTCATTGAGACTTTCTTTTATTTTTTCAGGAGATACCAGCTTTTTACTCCCTACCTTTGAGCCATCAAGAGAGTTTACTTTTGTTTCAATCCGTTGATATTCTTCTTTTTCAGCGGGAGTAAGTACTTCGAGGTTTTCCTTTCTTTGCGTGGTGCTTAGACAAATATCCACATAGAATTTAATAGCATTTTCAGCTTCCTCTAAGCCATTCTCAACATTTTTGATTTTATTTCTTTCGAGA
This sequence comes from Nitrospinota bacterium, assembly GCA_015231815.1. GTDB lineage: Bacteria > Nitrospinota_A > JADGAW01 > JADGAW01 > JADGAW01 > JADGAW01. Next base: position 1,840 of record JADGAW010000400.1, on the reverse strand, counting down.
CTTTCCTTTTTTGCAAGATAATTGGACTCAGCCTCAGCTTTTCGTATTGCTTGGGAATAATAAGCATCTTTTTTTATGTATGTTTGAAGAAGTTTTTCAAGAATAGCCTTAGTAAGAGAGCTGTTTTCTGCAACTAAAACAGCATCGCTTATAAAAAGGAGTGTCGCCGACTTGGAGGCTACATGAACATCCCATGGTGATTTCTTTCCGAGGATTCCTGATTGTCCTGTTACCGATTCCCATAAATTACCTTCTTCAAGTTTTTTCTGATCTGGCTGCATTATCCCCTGAACAATATCATTTTTTTTCTCGCTGATTTTTCCATTTAAGATAACGTAAAAGCCATGAAGGTTATCTCCCTTAGCTATTACTTGCTCTCCCCTCATTTTTTCTTCCAGTTGAGAAAACCTTCTTAGTTCAGCAAGATGGAGACTACTAAAATTATCAAAAAAATCAGATTGATTATTGGGCAAGATTTCGATTTCCTTCTCAAGGTGAAACTTTTTGGTGTTGAGATATTTAAGTCTTTTTTCATATAAAAAATGAAAGAAATCTTCTGCATGAAACTGGTTTATTTCATTAAACTGGTCATAAATAAGTCGATAATATATTTTATTTAAAATCGTGGAATCAGTCTGTTTTTCTCTTAACTGGTTGAGGTTCATGGTCATGTATTTAACTTCTCCCTCAAGGGCTTTATAGGTGCAATTACTTTCAAGGTTTGTTCCGGTAAACATTTTTTCAGGGTTTACCACAGGGTAATCAGTAGGAATAAATTTCTCCTCCCATTTTTGTTTTGCGCTGAAACGGTTATAAACGGCTACTCCAAATTTATTGGCAGGATAGCCTTTTAGACAGGTTTCCAGTTTTGCATAGGTAAGGGTGTCACAAATTTCATTTACGTTTAAACCAAAAACTTTATATAAAACATCAATTACTGTTTGTTGCACTTCGATCTTTTCATTTTTTAACCATGAAATTTTTTCCAGAGCTTTATTTTTTGCAATTTCAATATCACAATCAGAATAAATTATTGCCAGAAGTAACTCTTTAAAGCTTGATGATGGTTTATCAACCTTATTTACCTCATCTTTTATTTTTTCTGTAACGGTTACAAGAATTTCCTGAATATGTTCTAAGTCATTTAATTGAGTACATCGTTGGTGAACGATATTGTTTACTGCTTCTTGAACCTTAGGTGTGAATTCCATTTTTTTAGGTAAGAGTTATATCATTTATTGTGGTTCATTTCTGAGATAAACAATTTAATCAATTTTAGAGCATATGCTCTTACTCTTTTTGAGAAAAAAAAACAAAAATGTATAATTCGAGCTTATTTATCTCATAGATATGGTTACTGAGTGTTGATTTTTTCACGCTGTTTTCTTCAAAAAGAAGTTGCCCTGTTCAACAAAATTTGTGATTTACCCATGAAAAGTACATAAATGACCCCAGTCTATTTAGAAAAAAAAAATCTCACAGGTATTGTTTTAATATTTCTTGCCATTGTCGTTCCTTCAAAAACAGGGCTTTTTAACGGGCTGCCCTTTAATAATATCTATGAACTTATTTTTATTTCTGCCTTTCTCTTTATTCTTTTTTTTGTAAAGCCCATAATAAAAAAGTATTTTCTCTACCTTTCATTCATTGTTCTTGTCCTTAAACTTTTAACAATCTTTTTTTTTCATGATGAAGGATTTCAAAGCTGTCACTTATCTTTTTTCAGCAAAAATATAGCTTGTGAAAAAAACTATGACACACAATTCCCTTCTTTGCAAGCAAGCAAGGATATAACAAGCTTTGATAAGGAAATATTTTTTGATCGTAATACCTTCAAAAG
>JADGAW010000003.1 GCA_015231815.1 Nitrospinota bacterium | reverse complement strand
GTCTGACATCATACTTCACTCTCCTTTCTTGGTACGACTTGAGAAACCTGTAACGCCCTTAAAGTAATAATTGACCCCGATTTTAAAAAAGATATTGTTTCTCTGGGGTTTATAAAAAACCTTAAAATCGAAGGAAGTCACGTCTCATTTGACATTCAGTTAACAACTCCCGCCTGTCCTGTAAAAAATGAGTTTAAACAAAATGCCGAAAAGGTTGTTATGGAACTTGATGACGTGGAAGAAGTAACCGTTAATATGACCAGTCAGGAAAAAAAACCTAACCCCTTGGAGGAAAACAGCGGTCTTAAAAATGTTAAATCAATTATTGCCATTTCATCCTGTAAAGGGGGAGTTGGAAAATCAACCGTTGCTGCTTCACTTGCCAAAGAAGTTTCTCAAAGGGGTTTTAGTGTTGGATTACTTGACGCAGATCTCTTTGGACCATCAGTTCCTACTCTTTTTAACCTGCAGGGAGCAGAGGTGGAGGATAGTGAGGACAAAAAACTTATTCCCCTGAATGTTGACGGACTCAAGGTTATGTCATTTGGATTTTTTCTTGGAGACCAACCAGCAGTAATGCGTGGACCAATGGTTTCCAACTACATAAAAAACCTGCTACATGGTGTTGAATGGGGAGAACTGGATTACCTCTTTCTTGATATGCCTCCCGGAACCGGCGATATTCAGCTTACGATTACCCAGTCAATTCAACTTGACGGAGCAGTAATTGTTACAACCCCTCAAATTCTTTCTCTCGTTGATGTAGGAAAAGGTATCTTAATGTTTGATAAGGTAAGTGTTCCTGTTCTCGGAGTAGTTGAAAATATGGCATATTTTGAATGTGATGGCTGCTCGAAAAAACATTATATTTTTGGGGGTGATGCTGCAAATATCTTAAAAAATCGTTTTGGCATTGAAATTCTTGCCCGATTACCTATTTCATACAGCTATGGTAAAACCTTTGATAAACATGTGGAAAATAAAGAAGCCATTCAACTGGCAGATCAGGTAATCAAAGCTTTTGGAAAAAATACCTTAACCGGAAATGTTAAGCCGGAAATTGAGTTCGACGTTGACAAAATCACCTTGAGATGGGCTGACGGGAATACCATGTCGGTAAAAAACTTCGACCTGAGGGTTAACTGTAAATGCGCCAATTGTATTCATGAAATTACGGGAGAAAAACTTCTTGACATAATGGATGTCCCGGAAGATATTGTTGCAGAAGAAATCAAGCCGGTTGGCAACTATGCTATCTCGGTACATTGGAGTGATGGTCATTCATCAGGTCTCTACTCCTACAATCTCATAAAAAGTCTCTCAACAAATTAGGCGTTGTTCCCAAAATGAACAATGAATCATTTTGCTATTAATCAAGATAATGGTATCGTACTCATCATGCTTTAAAATTGAAAAGTAGAGATAGAATCTGATAATTATTGGGCAAGCATTGAACTCATTCTCTGAAACGGCTTTGAAGCAGCCGTTTCTTCCGAGGTCAACTGAACAGCACCTTCATCTTTTGATTAAAACGTGAACCTTAAAGAAAATAGTATCAATTGGTAATAATGGAAACGAAAGAAAAAAAACTGCTTCTTCAACTTGCCCGTGCAATAATCGGTAATAAACTTATTGCGGAAAAAGTTCCAGACGACCTTTCGGTTGCGATAGACAGAGTTCCCCTCTTTAAAGAAAACAGAGGTGTTTTTGTTACATTACACATAAATAACAATTTACGGGGATGTATTGGCTATATCGAACCATACAAACCTCTTCTTGAAGCAGTCATTGACAATGCCATCAGTGCAGCCTTTCGGGATACCCGTTTCGCTCCCTTAACCGCTGAAGAATTCAGGCAGGTGGACATTGAGATATCCGTCTTAACGGTTCCTGAAATAATCTCATCCTACGACAAGTTCATTGTTGGAAGACACGGAATTATTTTGAAAAAAGGCAGAAATCAGGCTGTTTTTCTCCCACAGGTTGCACCAGAACAGGGATGGAATCAGGAAACAACCCTTATGTATCTTTCCCAAAAAGCCGGACTTGCTCCAGATGCTTGGCGGGAAGGGTGCGAATTCAAGGTTTTTGAAGCAGAACATTTTTCAGAAAAAGACCTTTTAACAGACGAGAACTGATTAAAGATTGATTTCATGAAGATATTCCCGTTGATGAATAAGCTGAAAAATAGAGAGAGAATCTGATAATTGATGGGATAAACTTTGAACTCATTCTCAGAAACGGCTTTGAGGCAACCGTTTCTTCCGAGGTCAACTGAACAGCACCTTCACCTCTTGGTGAAGTCGCTGCTCAGTTGAAAATCCGTTCAAAGCTTATCCCGTCAATGGTCTCAAGAGTTAATTGGTTTTTATCTCTATTTCTCAGAATAAGAGCTTAAGGTCTATTTTTCTGACACTTTGAGTATAATATTCGAAGTTTTTTTCCGTTTTACCCGATAGTGAATATCAAATAAATCAAAGACAATTTCAGGAGGCTTATATGGCTGAAGAAGAAGCAATGGATGGTGAAGATACAAAAAAGAAATCAATGTTACCGATTATTATCGGCGTTGTTGTTGTACTTCTTGGCGTAGGAGGTTACCTCGGATACACAATGTTTATGGCTCCGGAAGAAAAAGTCTCAGAAGAAGATAAAAAAATGGAAGAAGAAAAAAATGCTGATGCTCAGGTAAAGATGGTTGCAATGGATCCAATGATCATCAATCTCGCAGATACCGGAGGAAGACGATATCTGAAAATTACCATGGAATTTGAAGTCGTGGGTGCAGAAAATGAGGCGGAATTTAAATTAAAGTTGCCAAAAATAATTGACTCAATTCTTACTCTCTTAAGCAGTAAAACATTTGATGATGTATATTCGGTAAAGGGAAAATATAAATTGAGGGAAGAAATTCTTGTGCGGGTAAGAAATAAAATGATAAATAAAGATTCCGTTCGCTCTGTTTATTTCACATCATTTGTTATTCAATAATGTACGATGGCAAAAGACAGCATTTAAAATGAAAATCAACAATTCATTTGTTGTTGCTGAGGGATTCTTTTACCCATCCAATATATTTCCAGAAAGCTTTTCGCTTTCATACCTAACAACAATAAAACTGGCATAGTAACTGCTTAGTGCCATGCGTCAAATGTTTGAATAACCCAAAAACCGTATAAGAAAATGAGTGACGTACTATCGCAAGAAGAGGTTGATGCCCTGTTACGGGGTGTTACTGATGGCGAAATTGAAACGGAAACGGAAGAGTTAATTGACGAATCAGGGGTCGTTGCCTATGATTTGACAAGTCAGGAAAGAATTATTCGGGGAAGAATGCCTACCCTCGATATTATTAATCAGAGATTTACCCGACTTTTCAGGAACTCCATGTCAACAATGCTGAGAAAGGTTGTTGATGTTAGTGCCGTTTCTATTGACACCATTAAATTTGGTGAATTCATTAAATCACTTCCGGTTCCCGCTTCACTTCACGTCTATAGAATGGATCCTCTTAGAGGTTTTGCTCTTATGGTTATGGAAAGTAAGCTGGTTTTCTCCCTTGTTGATACATTTTTTGGCGGTTCTGGAACCGTTGGAATGAAGGTTGAAGGACGTGACTTTACCACCATCGAAACAAAAATGATTAAGACGGTTGTAAAGAAAGCTCTGGAAGACCAACAAAAAGCGTGGACTCCGGTTCATCCGATTGACTGTCAATTTATTCGTTCAGAGGTTAACCCGCAGTTTGCTGCAATTGTACCTCCAACTGATGTGGTTATTGTTGTTATTTTTGAAATCGAAATGGATCAAATTTCGGGTAGTATAACCATTTGCTTACCCTACTCAACTCTTGAACCTATCATTGCTAAATTACGGGCAGGTTTCCAGTCAGACCAGTTGGAAGTCGATTTCGCATGGCTCAAACGTCTGAGAGAAAGAATGAAAGAAGCAGAAGTTGAAATTATTGTCGAACTGGGACATGCAATGGTTCCAGGTCGGGAAGTTGTTGGTTTTAAAGTTGGAGATATTATTACCCTTGAAACTGATTCGTCCAGTGAACTTGAGGCAAGCATCGAAAGCTTATTAAAGTTCAAAGGCTACCCCGGTGTATTCAAAGGAAGCAGGGCGTTACAGGTTTCTCAAGTCGTACCAAGAAAGGAGAGTGAAGTATGATGTCAGACGATATGATGGATGATGGAGAAGATTTTTTTGGAGAGGAAATATCCTGGGAAGATGCAGCGGAAGACCTCGAAAAGCAAAAGGAACTCATTAATTCCGAAGCCACCGCAACAGGAGAAGTCGCTCCGGGAGTGACTGCTCCAAGTACCGCAGCACCATTAGCAGCAGCACCAATGGGAGGTATGTCAACTGCCGGACTGGATCCTTCAATAAGTGAATTAGACCCTGGAAAGCTTAATGTTCTCTTGGACATTAACCTTCAACTTACCGTTGAACTTGGGCGTTCAAAAATGCTTATTAACGACCTTCTCCAGTTAGGACAGGGTTCCGTTATTGAATTAAGTAAGCTTATAGGAGAACCCCTCGATATTCTCATCAACGACAGTATCATTGCAAAAGGCGAGGTTGTTGTTGTAAACGAAAAGTTTGGCGTAAGGCTGACAGAAGTTTCCTCAAAAGCAACTCGTATAGAAAACATGGCAGGGTAATCTTCTTCACAAAGAAGCGCAACCATTTTCCATCCAGCCCTGCCAATTCATTACCCATACCCCCTCCTCTTTTTCCACAATAGTGGCATAACGTTTGCTCTAAGGTTTCTGTGTCATTTTTTTGAACAGATAATTGAAGGAGTAAAAAATGAAAAAAATATTTATATTGCCCATCGTATTAATTTTCCTTGCTTCAGAAGCATCTGGCGCAACAAAACTTGACAACCTGAGAGTATTTGCCGGTTCTAAAGGAAATGCGCTGGAATTTAAGTTTAATTTCAATAAACCTTTTAACGGGAAAATAAAAACAGAATATCTCAAAGGTTTGGTAAAGGTGGAGCTCTCAAATACGCAGATTGACCCCTCCTCAAGAACTTTTTCTGTTTCTGATAAATATGTCAATAGCATCCGTGCAATTCAGCATGATAAAAATTCCGTAATGCTTAATTTTAATCTCGGAAACGCTGAAATATCTTTAGAAAACGCATTTTCAAGCAAGATTTCCGGAAATGAAATATCCTTCTACGTTAATAAGAAAAAAATAATAAACCTAAATAGTGAAAAGAAAACAGCTGGTGACGCAAAGACAAAAAGAGCACAAAAAATCTCTGATATTAAGATGAAACATGACTCAAACAATAAACTTGAAGACAATATCCTCAAGATTGCTTCTTTAATGAGCGATTCCTCCCAAACTGATGGGATTGCTTTTGCCGATGAGGTCAAAAAAGGTCAAACAATAAATGGAAGCGATGTTCCTGATATTTACAGTGCAGCCTTAAAAATGATTGTTTCCCTTGGAGTAATCCTCCTTCTCCTGTACCTTACCCTGAAGTTTTTGAAAAAACGTGGCATGGTTAATGGCAATAAAACAATTTTTGGTAAGGAAAAAAATATTAAAATTCATGAAAAAACCTTTCTTGATAACAAAAAAAATATCTCAATTGTTGAAATTTACGGAGAGGTTATGGCAGTTGGCGTAACAGAAAACGGTATAAGCCTCATTAGCAAGTTTTCCGACTCTCAAAGAGATAAATACCTTATGGGTAAAGATGAGGGAAACGATCAAAGAGTTGAAGAACCATCAAAAAAAGCAAGTGGAAACAGGTTAAAAAGCTTCCTTTCTTCAAATAAAGAAGACGAGGACTTTAAAAAAATGCTTTCAACTAAATTTGATGCATTTGAGAAAGATGCCGTAAATGACAAACCAGTCGAGAAGAAAGAGAAAACGTCAATTATTGAAGAAATCAATCGGGAAAAAGATGCTCAAAAAGCACAAAAGATTATCGAAATGCTCTCAAAAACAAAAAACCTTGAGGAAAACCTTCAGCGAAAGAGAGAACCTGTAGCGAAAAATGTTGCCATTCCCCCAAAAAAGGAAGTGCCAAAACTTTCACAGGAAGAATTAATAGCTCAGGAATACTTTGCTCGTAAAAACAGACTTAAACAACTCTAAACGAATATAAAGAGCAAGTAGTCATTATTTTTGTGCTGCAATAAGTTGTTGAAGAGAGTTGGAATTAAGGTGACAAACAGCAACCGCAATCGCATCGGAAGCATCAACCGGTTTTATTTCCTCTCGGATATTGCAGAGCTTTTTTACCATAAAATTAATTTGTTCTTTATCTGCCTGACCATATCCCGCAACAGATTTTTTTATTTCCAACGGAGTATATTCATAAACAGCAACGCCTTTATTTCCTGCTGCTACAATTGCCGTACCCCTTGCATGACCAAGCTTTAAGGCACTTTTAACATTTTTGGAAACAAAAATATTCTCAATTGCCAAAGAGCGAGGAGAAAATTCGTCAATAATCGATGAAAGGGTTTTAAATATTTTGGTGAGTTTTTCCGAAATGGAGTTAAGCTTTCGACAATCGACAATTCCCCACGTTAAAACATGGTATTTGTTGTTGACTTCTTCAACAACAGCATAACCTGTAATATTTGAACCTGGGTCAATGCCAATTACGCAATTCATTCCCCTCTTCTACCCATTTAACTGGTTTCCTCTATTTCAGCATTATGATAAATTTTCTGGACATCGTCATCATCTTCAAGTTTATCAATAAGCCTTAATGCCTGTTCTGCATGTTTTCCGCTGAGTTTAACTGTTGTTCCGGGAACCATGGTAATTTCAGAGACCTCTATCGTGTAGCTTGATTCATTGAACTTTTCTGCAACATCGTTGTAGTTGGAAGGTTCAACAATAATTTCATATACTTCTCCCTCATTGGCAATATCTTCAGCTCCAGCCTCAAGAGCAAACTCCATGATTTCATCTTCATCAACACCTTCTGCATTTACGATGATTAAACCTTTTTGGGTAAAATTCCAACCAACAGCTCCGGTGTTTGCCATATTGCCACTATTTCTCGTAACAATTGCCCGTACATTACTCAGGGAACGGTTTTTGTTATCGGTAAGAACTTCAATAATAAAAGCAGACCCTTCTGGTCCGTACGCTTCATAGCTTATTTCTTCATAAGCTGTCCCATCCCCTAATTCTCCGGCACCTTTTTTAATAGCTTTGTCAATGGTGTCTTTGGTCATGTTCCCGGCTTTACATGCCAGAACTGCCGTTCTCAAACGCGGATTTGAGGCGAGATCGCTGCCGCCCATTTTGGCGGCAACGGTAACTTCTTTAATGAGTTTTGAAAAGAGCTTACCTCTTTTTGCATCAGCAGCGCCCTTTTTGTGCTTAATGTTAGCCCATTTTGAATGTCCTGCCATACGTTTCCTCCAGCCCTTTTCTTAAAGTTCTGCTTCTGGAATGAGCAAACGGTCAATTGTTTCCCCTTTCCCAATATGAGTATCGAAAAGCTCCTTAACATCTTCCGCCTTAACGTTCCCGTACCAAACGTTATCCGGGTAAACAATAACCACAGGACCTTTGTTACAAGGGCCAACACAGGTAGCTCCGGTAATTTTAACGGTGTCGTAAAGCATTCTGTTATCAAGCTCTTCAGCAAGTGATTGCCAAAGCTCCTGAGAACCTAAATCCTGGCAGCATCCTCTTGGGTGCCCTGGAGGTCTTTTATTGTTACATACGAAAAGATGATATTTTGGTTTAGGCATAATGTAACTCCTTAAATAAAGTGTTGGTAAAAGCCCGATATTTTACCACTATCACAAAAAACACCAATACTCTTGGAGAGTTTTCAATAACTATTCATGTATAATATGTCTCTTTTTTTTCGGAGGAATGGCCGAGTGGTTGAAGGCGGCGGTCTTGAAAACCGTTGAAGGAAACTTCCGTGGGTTCGAATCCTACTTCCTCCGCCATTTTTTGTCTGGTGTTTCACTCCTTTCCTAAATCTAAAGCACTATCATCCCTGTTATTTTCTATAAGAATTGCCCCCATATCATTTTTTAATTTTTTTCTTACTCTCTTTATTTTGCGGCATTTATTCTGGGAAAGTTCTTCCTACGCTTTGGGTTGAGTGTACAGTTTTATATTAAAAGTATGGCGTTTTGGGTTTGGTTTAATGGAGAAACTTATTGCAAGACATATCTATATTTAGGCTTTTATGCATTTCCCATTATTATTGGTGATTATGCATCAACAAAAAATGCCTGCTTCCTTAAACGATTGCGGTAAGAACTCAACAAACGTATAATATCAGCCACCAAATGTACAGAATAAGATCAAAATGAGGAAAGAATGTTTTTGAAATTACTTATCATCCCCCTCATCATCTTTGCAATATTCACTTCTGTAATAGTTCTGAGTTTTGATTTGACTATAGGGATGGTGGAAGCATTCCGGTTGGCCGTGGCAAAACTGAGGATAGATCATCTTTATTCTGATGTCGCTTCTTACGTTACAATAAGCATTGGAGCGGGAACAACTGTTCCCATAGAAGGAGTCTTCTGCACAACCTTTTATCACATGTTTTGTTAGTTAATTAATACTAAGGAGAACTGCTTTATGATTACAAAATGGACGGAAGCTCTTAGTTGTTGTAATCCTGATATTGATAGACAGCATAGTGAATTAATCACTCATTTTGTTCATTTTATAAATTCCCATGGAAGTTCCTCTAAAGAACAGATTAAAGAGATTCTTTCTTTTCTGCATAATTACGTTGTTGAGCATTTTGCCTTGGAAGAAACTTTAATGGAGCAAAATGGGTACCCCCTTTTAGAAGTTCATACTTCCCAACATCGTGAATTTATTGAATCTATGAAGAAGATTGTTGATGAATTTAAGGGGGATCATGATGTCACTAAATTGGGAAAAGGCATCGGAGAAATGTACAACTGGTTTCTGAATCATATTCCAGAAGAAGATAAAAAAATGGGGCTTTTTCTTCAGGGAGCTCTCAAGAAAACAGCTAAAACAGCTTCTAGAACTGCTCTACAAACGGAAACAATCTTTCAATGGAATCAATCTCTCTCTTGTTTTGAAATTAATATTGATAAAGAGCACAAGGAACTTGTGAACCATTTCTATCAATACCAAAGAAGTGAATCGGGTGAAGCAGTTGAAAACACCATGGAAATACTTACCTTTTTGAGGGACTACATTCACCGTCACTTTCAAAGAGAAGAAAAACTTATGGAGAAATATAATTACCCTGCTCAAGAGCATCATAAAAAAGCACATCATGATTATGTTGAAGTATATAAAAACCTTTTGGAACAATACCAAAAAAACAGCGATTTTTCGTATATAGAAAATGGAGTCCATTCGATGTTTGATTGGTTTATTCATCATATTAGTGAAGAAGATGTGATGTTGGGCTTTTATCTAAAAAATAGTGTCACAAATGTTAAAACAACAAAAGAGGTCATTATTTACTCTGATAATAAAGAAGAAACGTCTCTTTTGGAAACTTTTTTTAGTAACCTGGGTTTTAAAAACGTTAATGTTTATGAAAATGAAGTTGATTTACGCAAAGCAGTAAAAAAGGACAATGCTTTTCTTGCAACTATTTCAACGAATACTGAACAAAAACATGATTTTCTTTATTTAAAGGAACTTAGATTTTTTCTTGAAACAATTCCGGTTTTATTTTTACTCAATAGTCATAATAAAAATGTTCTTAATAGTGCCTTTTCAGATATGAATTTTAAAATTCCAAAGAAAATTATTGAGGTGAGACCAAAACCGCTTTGGGAAATAATACCCAAACTCCACGATTTGCTTTTTGAGTTTAATAAAGGCTCAACTCAACTACCTGTATAACTCCTTGAAAAAAATAAAGGCTGTGGTATTCTTAGATGACTATGTCTGTAAAGTACTACTGCATTTAACGATTTCCAAAGAGAAGAGTACACCATATTTGAATAAAATTCATAAACAACCTCTCAAGCTCACTTTGATTTGGAATCCAAGATGAATAATCATCGAACTTTGACACACTCTTCCCTCCTTAAATAGTCGATGCTGAATAAGCTTTATGGAAGTTTTACACTGTGAAGCAAACATAGAGAACATTTGTGAATTCGTGACTTATTCTGAAAAGTGAAATGAGAACGAATTTACCCTGCTGATGGTTCATCATTGATAGAGAACCATATACTCTTGGTTTATAATTAAAATTGAATCAAAAATCTTTAATTAAAACGATGAAACCATCCCCAAAAGGTTCTCTTAAACAAAACATAGTAGAGACATTCTTTCAAAAACAAACAACTGCATGGAGTATTCTTATATTTTCCCTTGTTCTTACAGCTTTGGCATGGTATATCGCAGATCATGCAGTGGAAAAACGAATTTCAGAACGCTTACATTTTCAATCCCTCGATCTTGTTACAGCAATAAAGAAGCGAATGCTGGAATATGAGATGGTACTTCATAGTGGCATTGGGTTATTTAAGGCTTCGAGTGAGGTAACTCGGGATGAATGGAAAACTTTTGTCGAAAACATCGAAATTCAAAAGTTTTTTCCCGGCATTCAGGGCATAGGTTTTAGCCTTATGGTTCCACCAGATCAAAAGGAAAAGCATGAAAAGGAAATTCAGGCAGAAGGTTTCCCTCATTTCAAAATTAACCCTAAGGGTGAACGGGATATGTATAGTTCCATAGTTTTCCTTGAGCCATTTGACTGGAGAAACCAAAGGGCATTTGGATACGATATGTACTCTCAGGCAACAAGAAGAGCTGCCATGGAGCGAGCAAGAGATACCGGAGAAGCCGCTATATCCGGCAGGGTTACTCTGGTTCAGGAAACTGATAAGGATGTTCAATATGGCTTTCTCCTCTACCTCCCCCTCTACCAAAAGGGAAAACCCGTAAATAGTGTTAAGGAACGCAGAGCATCGTTAATTGGATTTGTTTATAGCCCTTTCAGAATAAAGGACTTAATGAGTGGAATTCTCCTTGCCGGACAGGGAGATATTAGCTTTGAACTCTATGACAGCAACTCACCATCACCAAAAACAGTTCTCTACAACCACGAAAATACCGGAAGACTTCTCTATGGCGACAAGAACCTTAAACCAAGATATGATGACTTACAAAAAATAACAATTGGCGGCAGGGTTTGGTCAATCTATCTCTACGCAAAACCCGGGTTTTCCTCAAGTTCTGAGAAAAGCCAGCCCCTTATTGTGGCTTTTGGCGGAATCCTTGTTGATGTGCTGCTCTTTTTTATTATTTTATCTATTTCCAGAAGAAAAAAGTTGGCTGAATCAATTGCAAATGAAATGACATCCGAACTCCAGGAAAAAACTCAGGAACTTGCCCGTTCCAACGACCAACTGGAACAGTTTGTGTACACGGTATCTCATGACCTGAAATCCCCTTTGGTTACCAGCATGGGGTTTATTGGGATAATAAATGACCTTGCCAGAAAAGGTGAATATGAAAAGGCTCTCGAAAAACTGGATAAGGTGGTGGTAGCAAATCAAAGGATGGGACAGTTAATTAACGACCTTTTGGAATTAAGCAGGGTTGGTAGGGTTGATTTGGAAAAGAAAACTCTTGATATGAATGTCTTGATTGGTAATCTTTGTAAGGAAAAAGAAAAAGAACTTAAGGGTAAAAACATTACCCTTATTTGTGAAGAAAACTTCCCTGACATTTATGGAAATGGAAGTAGGGTCTTGCAGATTTTCGAGAACCTTTTAAGCAATGCGATGAAATATGGAAAAAACTCCAAGGAAGGAAGTAAAATCTCAATTGGGAGTGAAGAAAAGAAAAATGAGGTTGTATTTTATATGTCAGATAATGGAATTGGAATTGCCAAAGAGTTTCATGAAAAAATCTTTGGTTTGTTTCAACGGCTTGACAACAGTGGAGAAGGTACTGGAATTGGGCTTGCCATAACAAAAAAAGCAGTGGAATTTCATGGTGGGAGAATCTGGCTTGAGTCAAAACAAGGAGAAGGTACAACCTTTTATGTCGCTTTTCCCACTGTAGAAAAATCGAATGAAGTACATTAACTGGAAAGGAAATGGAAAATTATTAATTCAATAAATTTGACGTATCCAGATGAATGAGAAAATAATACATGAGTTGCTTTTGATTGAAGATAATGATGACCACGCTGAAATGACCAGCTACTACCTTGAGGAGGCGTTGCAGGGAGAGGTAAATATTCATCGGCTTTCTGATGGAGAAAAAGCAATTAATTTCATTCGGGACTTTAATGAAACCAGCACCCTTCCCTCTTTAATTTTTCTCGATTTGAAGATTCCTAAACATGACGGACATGAAATACTGAAAAAACTAAAATCCCACAGTAACCTAAAAATGGTTCCCGTAATTGTTTTCACTACATCCAACTCACAATCTGACATTACAAGGGCGTATGAAAACCATGCCAACAGTTACATCCTAAAGCCTATTGAAGTGGGAAAACTTAAGAAAATATTCAAAACTATTGCACATTATTGGCTCATAAACGAAAAAGCACTATGACATGAAAAAAGAAACGATAAAAGTATTATTAATTGAGGATGAGGAGACCCATATTGAACTCATCCTTCACCTTTTGGGGCATTTTGACTTTTTAAAGATTAATTATCAGGTCGCAAGAACCTTTGCGGAAGCTAAACATAGTTTACAGGAGGCAAACTTTGACATTATTCTCTCCGACCTTTCTCTTCCTGATAGCCCCTTGAATGAAACACTTTCACGTCTAAAAAAGGTTGTAATAGGCACTCCGATTATTGTACTCACCTCCCTTGATGATTGGGAAACTGTTAAAAAACTTGTAAACGAGGGTGCCAGCGACTGCATACCAAAAGCTCAATTAACTCCTTCACTTTTTGAACGATCCATATATTATGCCCTTGAAAGATCCAAGCTTGAGATATCCCTGAAAGAAAGTGAAGAACGTTGGGAATTTGCTCTGGAAGGAAGTGAACAGGGAGTTTGGGACTGGAATGCAGAGACCAATGAAGTGTTTTTCTCGAAAAGATGGAAAGAAATGCTTGGATATAATGATGTAGAAATCCTGAACGAATTTTCAGAGTGGGACTCAAGAATTCATCCAGATGATAGGAAGTTAACGTATTTTAACCTTGATAACCATTTTAGCGGAAAAACCAAAACATACATTAATGAGCACCGACTTAAATGTAAAAACGGAGAATACAAATGGATTATTGCCAGAGGAAAAATTGTTTCCAGAACAGTCGAGGGAAAACCGCTTCGGGTTATTGGAACCCATACAGATATAAGTGTCCGAAAAGAACAAGAGTTTCTTCTTGCCCAGAGTGAAAATAAATACAGAACCCTTATCGAATCACTTAAAGATGAATATTTCTTTTATTCCCATGATTCCAAAGGAACATTTACCTATTGCAGTCCTTCAATTACTGGTATCATCGGCTACTCGGATAAGGAATTTCAAAAACATTATTCAACATATTTAACAGACAACCCCAAAAACAGTAACGTCGAGGAATTGACAAACCTTTGCCTTCAGGGAAAGAAGCAACCTCCTTATGAAGTTGAAATTTTCCATAAAGACGGTTCTGTGAAAACACTTCTTGTACTTGAAACACCAATACTCAACAATAATCAGGGAATTATTGGAGTAAACGGTATTGCAAAGGATATTAC
The DNA here is from genome assembly GCA_015231815.1 of Nitrospinota bacterium. Taxonomy (GTDB): domain Bacteria; phylum Nitrospinota_A; class JADGAW01; order JADGAW01; family JADGAW01; genus JADGAW01. The sequence goes on along the minus strand of JADGAW010000003.1, from coordinate 20,113 downwards.
CCTGCAAAAGGAAACAGAAAGAGCATTAAAAGAAAGTCATGAACGATTTGAGTCAATAGTGTCCCATATTCCGGGAGCAGTTTATCGATGTGCAAATGACAAAGACTGGACAATGGAGTACCTTTCTGATGCAATTAAGGAAATAAGTGGCTATCCCTCGTCTGACTTTACGAAAAACATTCGTAGCTACGCAAGCATTATTCACCCTGATGATGTCTCAATGGTTGATGATTGGGTGCAGAAAGGAGTTTTGCAAAAGGAACCTTTCATTATGGATTACAGAATTATTCATGCTGACGGAAACGTTCGATGGGTGAGCGAGGAAGGTCAAGGTCTTTATAACGATGATGGAACTCTTATTTGCCTGAACGGTGTCATAATCGACTCTACGGAGAAGAAAGAGAAAGAAGAAAAAATGCTTCAGGATTTTCTCTCCCGTAAGGCAATCGCCTCAATTCTCCAACATTCCTTACTCGGTGGGAGCCTTGAGGAACAGTTGTTGTTTGCTCTCGATGAGGTAATTCTCCTTGACTGTTATTCCTTTGAATCCAAAGGAGCTATTTTCCTCATGGATAAACGAGGAAAAAACCTTGTTTTAAAGGCTCAGAGAAATGTTCCCTCTCATACCCTTAATGAGTGCAAAACGGTACCTTTGGGAGAATGTATTTGTGGTAAGGTTGCTCAAAATGGGGAAGTTATTTACAGTAATTGTCCCCTCAATCTCAATAATGAAAAACTTGAGGGAACTCCTGAACATGGACACTACTGTATGCCGATACAATCCAGAAACAAAACACTTGGTGCTTTAAATATCTATATTAAACTTGGAGTGGAAAGGAGCGAACAGGTAGAATCTTTTCTCGAATCAATAGCATATACTCTGGCAGGAATCATAGAACGACACAATGCGGAAATTGCTTTAAAAGATAAGAATAGTGAATTAGATTCCATTAACGCCAATCTTGAAGAGCGGGTAAAGTCTGAAGTAGAAAAATCAATCAAAAATGAACAGCTCCTCATTCAGCAATCAAAAATGGCAATGATGGGGGAAATGATTGGTGCAATTGCCCACCAATGGCGGCAGCCTCTGAACTGCCTTGGCTTGATAATTCAGAATATTGAAGATGAATACAGCTTCGGTGAAATTACACAAGATTCTTTAGCTGGATTAGTTAAACAGGGCATGGAGGAAATAAACTTCATGTCTGACACCATTGATGATTTTAGAAACTTTTTTATGAAAAGTAAGGAAAAGGCTCTCTTTGATGTGGAAACAGCCATTCAAAAAACCGTTGAACTCTCCTCAGCTCAATTTCACAATAATTTTATCAAGGTTATTTTTCAGAAAAAACAGCATGAACCAATCCCACCTTTCCTGGGTTACCAAAATGAGTTTAAACAGGTTCTAGTCAATATTCTTTCGAATGGAAAAGATGCAATTCTAAAAAATCCTTTACAAAACTTTGATGATCAGGGACACGTTGGTCAGATAGAAATACGCTTAGACCAGCATGATAACATGGTAGTGGTAGATATTGAAGATACAGGAGGAGGTATTCAAAGAGAAGAAATGGAGAAAGTGTTTGAACCTTACTTCACAACAAAGGAAGAGGATAAAGGTACTGGAATAGGACTTTATATGTCAAAAACAATCGTAGAGAAAAATATGGGAGGAACGTTAACGGTAAAGAATGGTAAAGGTGGAGCCATCTTCACGATTACCTTAAACGTATGATGAAAACAAGACCCGTTTACTGTTCCAATTATTAAGAATAATAAGGTTTATTGAATGAATAATGCACTGAAAAAAGCCGTTGAGAAAATCAACCAATTACCCACTATTCCAGAAGTTGCCCAGAGAGTTCTTGGTGCAATCGACAGCGAACATACATCAACATCTGAACTCGAATCAATTATCGTTAACGACCCTACTATTGCGTCTAAGGTATTGAGTGTTTCCCGCACAACTTTTTTTGGAGGAAACAAACCCCCGGAATCTATTAAAGAAGCTATTGTAAGAATAGGTTTTGGAAATGTTAAAAATATTGCTGTGGGGATATCACTGATGACCCTGTTTGATGATAAAAAGCGACATTTGTTGGATTATGAAACTATTTTTAAGCACTCTCTGGACGTCGCCTATGTTACTGCAATCATCAACCGAAAGCTTAAAGTTCAATCAAAAGGAGATATTTTTTTATCAGCCTTGCTTCATGATATTGGCTATTTAGCAATTAATTGTTATTTTCAGGAACAATATAAAGAGGTCTTAAAGGAATGCCTTGCGGGCTCTCAATTATCTGATGCCGAAGTACATGTTCTTGGTTTTACTCACTCAGAAATTGGTGCGTGGCTCGCTTCTGTCTGGAAATTGCCCGAAGTTGTGATTGAAGTCATAAAATGTCACCATGATATATCAGGGAGTAAAAATTTCAGTCGTGAAGTTGCTCTTATTCATATTGCCGATTTTATAGCAGCAAACGCTTTCTTTTATGTTTTTAAGAACGACAACAGTCTTAATATTAACAAAATTGCTCTCAAGGAATTTAACCTGAACGAGGAAGAAGTAGCCAAACTTCAATTGGAGGTAATTGAAACTTCTTTTACCTGAATATACTAATTTTTTACACAGAGTTCTATGTCATTAAAAGAGTCACCTCTCGATATTACCCTTCTCTACGTGGAAGATGATGAAGCAATACGTGAGCAAACCAGTAACTATCTTAAGAGAAGAATTAAGAACCTTTTTATTGCAAAAAACGGCAAAGAAGGTTTGGAAATGTTTCACACTATAAGCCCTGATATTATTGTTTCAGATATAAGAATGCCTGAAATGACAGGACTTGAGATGGCACGTGAAATTCTTTCCGATAATGATGAAATTCCCATAATTATAACTACTGCCTTTAATGATGAACGCTACCTTATAGATTCAATATCCATTGGTATTCGAGAGTACATTAAAAAACCTGTTGAATTTAACAGACTAATCAAAGCAATTCAGAGGTTGACACTTCAAATAACGACAAAAAAGGAACTGAAACATGCGATGGATACCTTAATTCATCAACATAAAACCATGCAATATGACATTAAGTCGTCAGGTATGTTACAAAAATCGCTTTTACCCAATAAAGAAGATATCGAAAAGTTCTCAGACATTGAGGTCTCTTTTTATACTCAACCCCATCAGTATATTTCTGGTGATTTTCTCATCATTGAAAAACTGAATAATAATGAGACTGCCATTATGGTCATTGATGTCATGGGGCATGGGGTTACTTCTGCGTTAATAACCATTGAGGTTAAGACTCTCTTTGACAATTTAAAACACTTGGATTTATCACCTGCTGAACTGTTGAGGGTCTTAAACAATAAAAGCATTACAGCAAAGCTGGACATATACTTTACCGCTATTTACGCAATATATGATGAAGAAAGTTCTGAATTAACCATTGCATCCGGTGGTGCAACACCGGTAATCTATCAAAAATCTTTGGAAAATAAATCATCAGTCATAATGACCGATGGACTTCCTTTAGGGTTGTTCGATAAAAACCAGTTTGAAATAAGCGAAGCAAAGATTAAAGTTAACCAAGGTGATATTTTTGTCTTTCAAACAGACGGACTCATTGAGTCCTTTGATGAAAATGAAGAAAAGTATGATTCGGTTCTTACTCTGGAGCGAATGAGGAAAATAATTTCTACAAAAAATACGGCACATCAAATCAATGAAGAAATTATGAGCGATGTAAACCTTCATATAGAGAACCCTTTTCATTACAAAGATGATGTTACTCTTGTTGTTTTAAAAAAACTATGACTCCTAAACAAGTTGTGACAAAAGAGTTTTTACAGGGACAATAAGGGGTTTCTGCATAAATCAATTTTTAGTAGATAAGAGCTCTATTTAGGCTTATTTTTGATAAAATTCAAAATCGTTCTTTTTTATTTTTTTATCTGGAGGCATTACAATGAAATTCTCAGTATTGGTATCTATTGTTTCTGAAGAATTTGAAGAAAAAGCACTTAAGACTGCAAAGGATACAGGAGCAGGTGGAGTAACGATTCTCAAGGGAAAAGGAATAGGAAACGAAGAAAAAAAGATTTTTTTTGGGCTCACCTACGAAGGTCATCAGTCAGTTCTCATCTATGTTCTTGAAAGAAAACTCGCCCTTAAAATTCTCAAGAAATTTTCTCAGGACAATGACTTAGAAGACAATAGTGTTACTTTCACCTTACCTATTGAACATTTAACTGGGATTAATCTAAAACAGTTAATTAAATTTGAAGACCAAATCAAAACTGAACTTATGGGAGGTGAAGAATGCTCGTAAAAGATATTATGAAAAAAGATGTTGTTACAATCTCATCAATGTCAACAATAAAAGAAGCTTTAAAATTAATGCGGGAAAACCATGTCAAGGCACTTGTTGTTGAAAAAGCTCATGAAAACGATGCATATGGAATTATTACCTACACGAACATTCTGAAAGAAATCGTTGCTGAAGAAGGAGATATTGACCTGCTAAACGTTTATGATGTTTATGTAAAACCTGCGGTTTATGTCTCAGAAATATTGGACATAAAATATGTAGCTCAAATGATGGTAAACCAAAGTGTCAGCAGACTACTGGTTGTTGATAATAATAAGCTGGAAGGGGTCATTTCCATGACAGACATTATTAACAATATTTTGTCCGAATACGAGCAATAATTTTCCTATGATTCTTTCTGTGTCTTCTTTTTAAGAAATCTTTCCGAAATGATTCCATAGCCCATAACCGTTATCATGGGAAATAGAGAAGCAAAGGCAATAAGTCCAAAGCCATCAATAAGAGGACTTCTCCCCTCAATATTCGTGGCAAGTCCAAGACCAAGTGCTGCTACAAGGGGAACAGTTACTGTAGATGTGGTAACCCCCCCGGAATCATAGGCAATTGGAATAATATATTTGGGAGCAAAATAGGTCATAAAGATTACTATCATATAGCCACCAATAATGTAATACTGAATTGAATCCCCAACAACAATTCTATAGCAACCGAGAGAAATCCCAATTGCTACCCCAACAGCTACAAAACATCGTAAGATAAAATCGTTGATGGCTCCATCACTGACTTCCTTCGCCTTTAAGGCAACTGCCATTAATGCAGGTTCTGCCATTGTGGTGGAAAACCCGATTAAAAACCCAAAAAGATAAATTAAAAAGAGATTGTTCATCTCTGTTAATTGTGCTGCCATGGTTTCGCCTATGGGAAAAAGTCCCATTTCCAAGCCAACAATAAAGGCGTCAAGCCCGAGGATAACGAGAACAATTCCTCCAATTACATTTTTTAGATGGGGTAATGCTTTTTTAATAACCCCAAACTGAAAAAAACAAATGACCGCAAGAATAGGAAGAATATCCTTAATAACCCCCAGCAAATCAAATAAAAGTTTTCCTAAGTTTAGAATTAAGGACTGCCCACCAAAACCTGTAGTTGATTGTTCCACTTCATGAGCAACAACTGCGGCGGTTACTGTCGCATCTGCAGAAAAAAAACTATAAACAACTATTCCATAGAGTTGAACAAAAATCATTGGAGTTAATGATGCAAAGGCAATAAGCCCAAAGCCGTCGATAACAGGGTTTCTTCCCCTAATACTTGAGGCAAGACCAACGCCCAAAGCCGTAACAAGAGGAACAGTTACCGTTGATGTTGTCACTCCACCAGAATCGTAAGCAAGCCCGACAATCTCTTTTGGAGAAAAAAATGTTACGACAACAACAAGAATGTAGCCAGAAATAATGTACCATTGAATTGGATGTCCGACAATTATGCGAAAAACCCCAAGGGCAATAGCACAACCGACAGAGAGTGCAACAATATAGCGCAAAACGGTATCATCGATCCTGCCGTTACTTATTACCTCTGCTTTTTTTGCAATGGCAATAAGTGCCGGTTCAGCAACCGTTGTTGAAAAACCAATGAGAAAGGCAAAAAGCAGAAGCCAAAAAATTGAGCCTTTTCTGGCAAATTCGTTGGCAAGATTTTCACCAAGTGGAAAAATACCAATTTCAAGCCCTTTGATAAAAATTGCCAGACCAACAGCAACAATGAAAAGTCCAATAACAATTGAGGTGAGATTATCTGGAGTTTGCCTGAGAATTACCGCCTGAAAAAAAGCAATAACAATAATTATCGGTAAAAGGTCCATAAAAGAACCTTTGAGCATCTGGAAAAAAATTTGAAGTTGTTTCAATGTAAACTTTTTAAAGTTAGCAAATTTTTCAAAGCACCTTCAACACCCTATTAAATAGGGGCTAATACCATTTTTAATTTTAACAGGTTTAAAGAAATTTCAGTTTAAACGATTTTTTACCTCAATTGAAAAACTGAGATAAAAACCAATTAACTCTTGAAACCATTGATGGGACAAGTTTTGAACGGATTTTCAACTGAACAGCAACTTCAACAAGGGATGAAGGTGCTGTTCAGTTGACCTCGGAAGAAACGGCTGCCCCAAAGCCGTTTCTGAGAATGAATTCAAAGTTTGCCCATCAATTATCAGATTCTATCTCTATTTTTCAACTCAAGATTAACGAGGAAATTACTTTTGGAAAATGTTAAAATTTCTTCCGTTTTACTGGTTACTTTGATAAAAAATCCTACAAATAAGGGAATCACAATGCATCAATCAAATATAAAAAACGCAAAACTTTTAAACCGGGGAAAGGTGCGGGATATCTACCAGCACGGAGAAAATCTTCTTATTATCGCAACTGACCGTATTTCTGCATTTGATTATGTAATGGCTGAAACGGTGCCGGACAAAGGAAAAATTCTCAATACCCTTTCTGCTTTTTGGTTTGATAAATTCAAAAATGATGTCGAAAACCACATTATCACAACTAAATTCGATGAACTGCCAGACGATTTAAAGTCGGAAGAAGATGATATTGACGGCAGGTTTATGTATGTAAAAAAAGCTGAACCTTTAAAAATTGAGGCCATTGTAAGAGGTTACATTACCGGTTCCGGCTGGAAAAGTTATCAAAAAGACGGTGTTATTTGCGGTATAAAGCTTAAAGAAGGGATGAAGGAATCAGAAAAATTTCCCAAACCCCTTTATACTCCGAGCACAAAAGCTGATCAAGGACTTCATGACGAAAACATCTCCTTTGAAGAAACAATAGACATCGTAGGAAAAGAAATAGCAGAAAAAGTTGCAGAACTTGCCATCTCTCTCTATACAAAGGCAAATGACTATGCAGTAACAAAAGGGCTTATTCTTGCCGACACGAAACTTGAGTTTGGATTAATGGAGGAAAAGTTAATTCTTATTGACGAATGTTTTACCCCGGATTCCTCCCGCTACTGGATAAAAGCTGATTATGAGCCGGGAAAGCCTCAAGACCCATACGACAAACAGGTTTTAAGAAATTATCTTCTTTCAACTGATTGGGACAGGAATTCTCCCCCCCCTCCGGTTCCCCAGGAAATAATTAATAAAGCACGAAGCAGATATCTTGAAGTGTACGAAATCCTTACCGGAACACAACTCTTGTAGTGTGAAAAGGGATTCCGAGAGCCGTTCTTTGAGATTTTTACAGGAACCTTTTTGTTTTACTCAGTCAATTGAGTAAAATTGCTCAGTCGATTAAGCAAAACAAAACTTTTCAAATTAAGTTATTTACAGTAGTCAATCTGAAGGTCTTGCATCATTTCAAAATCCTCTTCGGTATTTCGTCCTCTGGTCGTGAGATAGTTTCCCACCATCATTGAGTTTGCTCCTGCACCGAAAATAAAAGGCTGAAGTTGTCTAAGGTTTACTTCCCTTCCCCCTGCAACTTTAATGTCTTTTTTGGGATGCATAAAACGGAACGTTGCAATAATTTTTAATATCTCCAATGGTTTTAATGGTTGCATATTTTCCAGCTTTGTTCCTTTAATGGGATTCAGGAAGTTTAAAGGAATTGAGTCAACATCCAATTCCCGTAAAGCAAGAGAAAACTCTATTCTTTGCTCAATTGATTCACCCATTCCTAAAATTCCGCCACAACAAACACGTAAACCAACTTCTTTGGCATCTTGAATTGTTTGAAGATTATCTTCATATTTGTGGGTAGAACAAATTTCCGGATAAAAACTTCTGGCAGTTTCCAGATTATGATGATATTCCAACAACCCGTTGTCCTTTAATTCCTGTAACTCCTTTTTTGTTAATATTCCCAGTGAAGCGCACCGGTGCATATCCGAGTTTTCTCTTAAAAACCCAATCATTTCCTCAATTTTATTAATATCGTTTCCCTCAATTCCTCTACCACTGGTTACCACTCCATACTTATGTGCTCCGGCTTTTTGTGCTTCGTTGGCACTTTCAAGAACCTTTTCCTTACTTACTAAGGAATATTCCGGTATTTCCGTTTTTGCATGAAGAGATTGAGAACAAAAAGCGCAATCTTCGCTACAAAGTCCTGACTTCGCATTAATGATTGAACAAAGTGAAACCTTTTCCCCCTTAAAATGTAATCGAACATGATTGGCCGCTGCCATAAGGTCATAAATGAGAGTATCAGGTGTGTTGAGAAGCTGAACTCCTTCTTCATCGGTAACTAAATATTCAGCAGCAATAACCTTTTGCCGTAATTCTGTTATAGAGTTGAAATAATTCATTTTTTTATACCTTTTCAAACATATATTGTTCCAGTTCAACTTCTATGGAACGGTTCATAAATTCAATATTCACATGAAATTTTCCTTTTTTTTCATCTTCAGCAATATATTTTCCCACGATTCCAGCCAAGGGACCTTCAAGTACTTTAAGGGCATCTCCGGCAACCAAACCATTATTACAATGCAATGGCAAACCGCTCCCAATAAGAGTTTTTATTTTATTAATTTCTGCATCAGGAATAGGAGCAGGTTTTTGAGGATCTGTTCCCAGAAAACTATAAAAACCACTTGTTTTAAAAATATCGATTTTTTTTTCATGGCTCATTTTGCAATGCACAAAAATATAGCCGCTAAAAAGGGGTCGGGTTAATATTTTTTTCCTGTCTCTTCTAATACTTTTTTTTTTGTACGTTGGCAAAAAAACTTCATACTCTTTTTGCTGAAGTATTTCAAGTGCCTTAAACTCAAAGTTACTTTTAAGCCTTATACCGTACCATTGCACATTATTTTTCATGTTTAGGGATTGTACTCTCTTTTTGAGGAATTACGAGAAAAGGTAAAAAGCACTCATTAAAAACCGCTCTATTATAAATCAATTTATCGAATATTTCTTAGCTTGTACCGTGCTATAATTATGCGCTTATGGTGGGTGTAGCTCAATGGTAGAGTCCCGGATTGTGATTCCGGTTGTTGTGGGTTCGAGCCCCATCATCCACCCCAAAAAATCTTTCACTGGTTATTTCCAAACCTTTTTCCTATAATGGGGAAATTTATGTTTAAAAAAGTGTTTTGTTGTAAGAAAATACAACAATTATATTAATCACGTAATCGGAGGCATACGGTGTTTAACATTATTTTGGGGCTTTTTTCCAATGATTTAGCAATTGACTTAGGAACTGCAAACACCCTTATTTATGCCAAGAACAAAGGCATTATTTTAAGGGAACCATCAATTGTTGCGGTACATACTGGCTCTAAGAAAGTCATTGCTGTAGGTCGGGAAGCAAAGGAAATGCTTGGGAGAACACCTGGCTCTATCTCAGCAATCAGACCCATGAAGGATGGTGTAATTGCAAATTTTGAAATTACCGAAGCAATGATTCGGTACTTTATACAAAAAGTTCATAACAGAAAAAAACTTCTTAGACCAGTGGTAATGATTGCCGTTCCATCGGGAATTACGCAAGTAGAAAAAAGAGCGGTGAGAGATTCTGCTTTATCTGCCGGGGCACGTGAAGTTTATTTAATTGAAGAACCTATGGCTGCTGCTATTGGATCAGGTCTTCCCATCCATGAACCATCAGGAAATATGATTCTTGATATTGGTGGTGGAACAACAGAAGTGGCGGTTATCTCCATGTCAGGTATTGTTTACTCTAAATCTGTTAGGGTTGCAGGAGATGAAATGGATGAAGCAATGATTAACTACATTAAACGAAAATATAACCTGCTCATTGGTGAAAGAACCGCTGAAGAAATAAAAATAAAACTGGGTTCCGCTTATCAGCTTAAAGAAGAAAAAAGTTTGCAGGTTAAAGGGAGAGATTTGGTTCTTGGAATTCCCAAGATTATTACGATTACTGATGCAGAAATACGAGAAGCACTCGCTGAAACTATCAACACAATTGTTGAGGCAGTAAAAGTTGCTCTTGAAAGAACTCCTCCGGAACTTGCGGCAGATATTGTTGATAAAGGGATTGTTCTTGCCGGTGGCGGTTCACTTATTCGAGGGTTGGATACAAGACTAAGAGAAGAAAGTGGATTACCGATTATTACAGCAGAAGATCCTCTCTGTGCTGTGGCTTTAGGAGCGGGGAAAGTTATTGATAATTTTCAGGAAATGAAAAAAGTAACAATAAAATAAAACTGTCTATTCACTTTTTATTATTTAATAATCAAATCAGATGATTAAAAGTAAGGTTCTTATTGTCGATGACTCAGCAATTGTAAGAAAAAAATTTTCAGATGGACTTAAGCAATTTAGCGATATAGAAATAGTTGGAACAGCAGTTGATGCATATGATGCACGAGATAAAATAATAAATTTAAAACCTGACGTTGTTACTCTTGACATCATGATGCCCAGAATGGATGGTCTTACCTTTCTGGGAAAATTGATGAAACATTTTCCCCTTCCGGTCATTATGGTGAGCGGTGCAACAATGGAAGGCGGAGATATTACCCTTAAATGCCTTGAAGAAGGGGCTTTTGATTTTGTTGCTAAACCCTCTGCTCTTTCAGGCTCAGATGTTGATTCCTTATTTAAAGAACTTCACGAAAAAATTCTTTGTGCTAAAAGTTCCTGGAAAAAGAAAAAGAATTTAATTACCCACAAAACGACATCAAAAACTCCTGAAGGTGGAGTTAAAAGTATTCTGAGTAATGACGTTGAACTCAATAAAGTTCTTATAGCTATTGCCTCTTCCACGGGAGGCACTGATGCCCTCACAAAAATATTTACACGATTACCGGATAAGATGCCACCCATTATTGTAACCCAACATATGCCTCCAAACTTTACAGCACTCTTTGCAAAAAGGCTGAATGGATGTTCTTCATTAACCATTAAAGAGGCTGAAGAGGGTGAGATATTAAAAAATTCCCATGTTTATATTGCACCGGGTGGAAGCCATCTTAAAATTAAGGAATCTGGAAGTTCCCTGAGAGTTGTTCTTGGTGATGAAGAAAAAGTTCACCACCAAAGACCAGCAGCAGATGTAATGTTTAACTCAATTCTCTCCAGTTCCAAAAAGATTTTAGGGGTTGTTTTAACGGGTATGGGTGCTGATGGGGCTCGAGGGCTATTGGAACTGAAAGAAAAAGGCTCCTATAATATTTCACAGGATGAAAATAGTTGTGTAGTTTACGGAATGCCTAAAGAAGCAGTAAAGTTAAATGCAATTGATGAAGTCTTACCCCTCAGTTCAATTCCGGAAAAACTTGTATCGTTATCAGCAAAATTAGCTAAACGATAAGAAAACTTCGTAACTAAGAACCAAATAAGACAAAAAGCTGTTGTAAAAAGGTTCTAGTATTTCCTCAATCTACTGTTGCAGTGTACCATCCTGTTAGAGGAGGTTTTCTTACTAATACAGTGACTCCATAGAACAACCTGATTACTACTTTTTTCATACCCTTTATACATGGTTAAACTCTCAACACAAACAGCCTTTTCCACGAAAAACTACCTGAAAGAAAATCTCCTTGAATACCATAAATCTCTCCCATATTACGCACCAGAAAACTCAAAGCTTGCCAACCTGCTGAAAAAAAAAGCTCTGAAAGAATCGATTCCAATTATTTCCGATGATGTCTTTTGTTTTCTATCCCAGTTAGTTTTGTTAAAAAACCCCATGAGAATATTGGAAATTGGTACTGGTGGCTGTTATTCAACACTTGCCCTTTTGGAGTATTTCACAGGAGATGATCTTATCTCTTTAGATGTTAGTGACAACGCAATTATGGATGCCCACGACCTCAAGGAAACACATGATATTTTTAAAAAAGTTCAGTTTGTGTTTTGCAATGCAATTGATTATCTACATGAATACCAAAATAGTTCATTTGATCTTATTTTTGTCGATGCACGTAAAAAGCATTACAAAGACTTTCTTAAGCTTTCAGTTCCCCTCTTAAAACGGGGAGGTACAATTCTCTTTGATAATCTGTATTTTTCGGGTCATGTTTGCAGAACTGCTCAATATAATCCTCTTTTCGAAAATAAAGTTACCATACTCAAAGAGTTTAACAAACTTTTTTTAGATGAAAAAAACCTGACAGCATCAATCTACCCTTTTGGGGATGGTTTAGGTATAGGAGTTAAAAAATAAATGCTATAATTCCATGATATTAAAGGATTTAAGTGTTAGCTTATTGTTACATAATACATTCATAGGGGAAACCACATGAAAAAACATAAAGCACTTCTCATTGAAGATGACGAAAAATATGCTGCTCTTTTAAGAGATCATCTGACAAATAATAATTTTATTGTTGACGTTATCTACGATGGGCTAAATGCTAAGAAAAGACTAAAGAATGAAACCTACTCATTGGTTGTTCTTGATGTAATGTTTCCAACAATAGATGGATACGATGTTTGTAAAGCAATTCGGGAATATGATGCAATGCTGCCAATGATAGTTATTAATTCCGTTGATTCTGATATGGAAAGAATATATGCCCTTGAAATGGGGGCAGACTACTATCTCTGCAAGCCATGTAACTTACGGGAATTAACCGTCTCAATACAATCCCTTTTAAGGCGGGCATCTCTGTTCATAAAGGAAATAAAAGAAGAAACAGAAGCAAAAGAAATGGTTTTTCCTTTTGGATTATGCACTATTAACACTGAGAGAAGGCAAATAACTAAAAATGATAAAATTATTGACTGCAGCTATACCGAGTTTGAGATAATTCTTTTCTTTCACCAAAATCCCAATTTACCGTTAACCAGAGAAGCTATCTTAAAACATGTAAGGGGAAGAACATTTGAAATCTATGACCGATCAGTTGATGTTCATATAGGTAAAGTAAGAAGAAAAATAGAACCATTCCCCAAAAGGCCACGATATATTTTGAGTGAGAGGGGCTTGGGATACCGCTATGTACCTCTCGGTACAAAAGATCTTAAAGAATCACAATATCGGTAAAAAAATAATCAAGAATATTCAACGTATTAAGTACCGTTAAATTATCAAAAGGTCTGAACTCCATGGTTAATGAATCTTCTTCATTCATAATTCTGTAGTTGGTTACAAAAGCAACACTGTCAGCAAACCAGTTTCCCTTATCGATATCTGAGTAAGTAACCTCTGACTTCCCGGCAAATTTCTTTCCTGTTCCTTTTTTATATATGTCATAAAGAACTACCGCCAAATCAGCTCTTGTCACTCTTTTATTGGGCCTGAAGGTTCTGTCTTCATAAGGCAGTAACCCTTTTATGTTTAAATTTATTATTTGAGAAATACTTTCTAAATATTCAGAGTTAATAGTATCTTTTGACGTGTATTTAACGTTGGTTTTTCTTTTGATTTTTTCTTGAATGTTAAAGATATCAATAAGGATATAACTTAAGATTTCTTTGGTAAGAACAGGAGAGAAAATAATTCCCTTCGTTTTTTCATATTTTTTCGAAAGTTTTTCTACTATGTCTATCTTTTTTAGTTCTTCACTTGCCAAAAGAGTAAAGGGATTTTGTGTCTTTTGAATTCGTTTTAAAAGTTTTCTTGCTTTATCAAACTTAAAATCCATACAATATGCTCTAGCCATATAGTAATAAACCTCATTGCTTTTTCCTATTTTTTCTACATCCATAAAGGTTTCTTCAGACATCACAAACCATGCATTTTTACCATGGTGTCGCTTAATAAATTCATGACTTGAATAATATTGAATAAACCCCGACTTTACCTTAATCTTTTCTTTGTTGGTTCTGGCAGCTTTCAAAGCCTTTTTTAATTCATCATAAGCTTCATTTAATTTATTTTGTCTGAGGTAAACAACAGCAAGACCCATGTATGGCTGAAAGGAATATTTATTTATGGTTGATGCTTTTTCAAATTCACTTTTGGCGAGAGCATAGTTTTTCTTTTCCAAAAGCATATGCCCATTTTGAATATGTTGAATATCACTATTAAGTGCAAAAATTGGCTTTCCTACCTGCGCACAGGATGAAAGAATGAAGAGGGGAATCAATATAGAAATAATTCCTTTTAACAACTGTTTCATTTTGTAATATTCCTTAGCATTTTAATTTCTTTATCTTTTAAAAACCTAAATTCGCCTATGGGTAAATCCTTTAAGGTCAGGAATGCAAACTTAGTTCTTTTTAATTTTAAAACAGGATGATACACCATTTCGCACAAATTCCTTATCTCCCTATTCTTTCCCTCATAGATATTAAATTCCATCCATGCATTGTTGCCACTTTTTTCAACGATTTTACAGTTTTGTTGAAATTTAGGATCCACTTTATGCTTTTGCGTTGATTCAAGAAGCTTTTTCCTAATGAGCTTTAAATCCCCTTGGTCAGGAATACCACTTACCTTTACCGTATAAATTTTTGTAACTAAAAATTTTGGGTGAGTGAGCTTGTAGGCTAATTCCCCGTCATTGGTTAATAAGAGTGCCCCCTCAGAGGCAAAATCCAGCCTTCCTACGGGATATATCCTCTCATGAAACTCGGGAAGACAGCTAAAGATAGTTGGACGTTTCTTATCGTCACTGGTGGAAGTAATTGTTCCTTTTGGTTTATTTAAAAGAATATAAATTAAATTTGTTTCTTTTGGGGTTACTATTTTGTTATCAATCTTAATGGAATCTTTTTTTATATCAATCTTTATACCCGGTTTTTTTAACAGTTTTCCATTTACTAAAACCCTGCCCTCTAAAATCATTTCATCAATTTTTCTTCTCGCTGCAATTCCGAGAGATGAAAGGTACTTATTAATTCTTACTCCATCATCTTCCTGTGCTTCATCTTTTTTCATAGTAATTTCTCTACTTTCGTTATATCTTCCGGCACATCAACTCCTATTGATCTGTAGGGGGTTTTTGCGACATAAATTTTAATTCCATTTTCTAATGCCCTTAATTGCTCAAGTTTTTCAAGGTTTTCAAGAGGAGTAGGTTTCATTTTACTTAATTTCATTAATATTTCTTTTGTATAACCATAAATTCCCAGATGCAGGTAACAGTTTTTATCTTGAGAATTACCCTCTCTGTCAAAAGGTATGGCACTTCTACTAAAATAAAGAGCAAAACCTTTTTTATCCGTAACAACTTTGACACAGTTACTATTTTCTATTTCTTCACTATCCGTCAACAATGTGGATGAAGTGGTCATAGCAATATTTTCCTTCTTAAAAAAGGGTTTTATAACCCCTTCAATAGTTGACGGTGCAATAAGCGGTTCGTCTCCCTGAATGTTAATTACAATATCAGATGTAATTCCCAAAGCTACTTCAGCAATTCTATCTGTTCCAGAAGAATGTTCTGAGGAAGTCATAACAACCTGAGCATTAAAACTGTTACATACGTCTTGAATCCTTTCATCATCAGTTGCTATTATCACAGAATCAAGTAAAGTGCATTTCTTTACCTGCTCATAAACCCTTTGTATCATTGGTTTTCCTTTAATTAAGGCTAAGGGTTTGCCCTCAAAACGTGTGGATTGATATCGGGCAGGAATAATTGCAGCAACCTGTAGCTTTTTCATTAAGAATATCTATGGGGGTAAACAAAAAGTTATATTTTAAGCTATCTTGCTCATTAGGCATCTTTGAAGGTTTTTTGTCAGTACAATGTCTAAAAATACGTATAAATAATGCATATGTCATTTAACATGTAATACGAACTTCATGATTACCCTTTTGTTAATTCTTTCTCCAATATAGTTACCGTCACCTCTGGTTATAAAAATTAGGACTCTAAGCTGTAAAAACAACTACCTTTTTGATAATATAAACACTATTATTGTATAGCTATACCAACTTAACAATGAATACATGTATATTAGGGAAATATTTGATTACGAATTAGATAACATTTTTAACCTCAGCGAAATGCTGGTAATAAAGGTTATGAAAAAATATCTTGAAGAACACCCAAGAGTTTGTAGGTGTGGTGTTTGCCTTGAGGATATGTACGCTTTAGCATTAAATAGAATTCCGGCCAAATATGTGCAGGACGATTTTAGCGAACATTTTTATGACCGGATGCTGGATTACCATAACGCTGAAAGGAAAATCATTCAAGCAATTGAGCAAATTAGCGGTAACCCCCATCATGACTACAATGTAAAGCCATATAAGAAATAGTTTTTTTCACAATTGAACTTCCCCTCCACAATTCCCTTCTGAGTTCAACAATTAAATAATTTTCAAAATGTAAAAAGCCAGCAATTACATGATTGGTAATCGCTGGCTTTATGAGCTTTTGCTTATTAAAAATCTTTAAAATCATCATCCATAGGGATGATATCATCTGCATTGGTAACTTTTGGTGGAGGTGGTGCTGAATTCTTTTTTGGTGCTGTATTAACAGTTGCCTTTTTAAACATTGAAGGGTGAAAACTATTGGTCTTTTGCTTTGGTGGTCTGGAAGGCATTGGAGATGCTTTATGTTGACTCTTAGATGGAGACAAAAGGTTCTTTTTGTGTGCAGTTGAAGTGTGCGCATGACCATCACTTAAACCAATAATAGCACTGAGTTCAGCAACAATTTGCTTTAACGATTCTGCCTGTGATGCCAACTCTTCACTGGATGCTGCCGTTTCTTCTGAGTTGGATGCATTTCTTTGAGTAACCTGATCCATTTGTGAAACAGCTGAGTTCACTTGACTAATTCCATCTGATTGTTCATTAGATGCAGTAGCAACAAGGGAAATTAGTTCTGCCACTTTCTCTACATTTTCAACAATATCTTTAAACCCATCAGCTGTTCTCTTAGCAAGTGCAGTTCCTCCCTGCGCTCTATTAACATTTTCTTCAATCAAGCCGGTAATTTCCTTTGCTGCTGTAGCACTTCTTTGTGCAAGATTTCTTACCTCCTCAGCAACAACGGCAAAACCTTTACCATGTTCACCTGCTCTGGCAGCTTCAACAGCAGCGTTAAGGGCAAGAAGGTTCGTCTGGAAAGCAATTTCATCAATAACTTTAATGATGTTGGAGATTTTTTCGCTACTTTCATTAATTGCATCCATTGCACCAGTCATTTCCTCAATATTTTTCGTACCTTCAGCTGCACTTTCATTTGCTGAATTTGCCAGTTCATTAGCATTTCCTGCATTTTCTGAGGTTTGTTTTGTCATGCTCGACATTTCTTCAAGAGACGCAGATGTTTCTTCAATTGCAGAAGCCTGTTCAGTTGTCCCTTCGGCAACCTGCTGACTTGCGCTTGAGATTTGTCCTGAAGCAATTGCTATTTCCTCTGAACTGTTCCCCAATTTTTCAATAATTGTTTGAATAGGACCAGCAATCGAGTTTCCAAGATACCAACCTAAAACAGCTATCAAGCCAAGAATGACAGCTGCCACAATCATTATGGTTGTAAGCATACTAGTAACCGGACTGAGGACTTCCTCTTCATCAATCTCGACAATTATTCCCCATTTAACACCTTTAATGTCCAATGGTGCATAAGCACTATATGCATTTATGCCCTGGTAGTCTGTTATTACCTCAACACCGGTCTTTCCTGCAATGGCTTCCCGTGCTGTGTTAGTATCAACCTTTTGCTTCAAAATAGAGGACATGCCCTCTTTTAGGAATCTGGAGTCTGATCTCATAAAAAGATCTTCCCCAATGAGAAAGCTTTCCCCAGTTTCCCCCATTCCTGAGTTTTGCCGCATGATTTTATTTATATTTCCCACTGGCATCTGAAAAACCAATACACCGATATGTTCTCCCTCATGAACAATTGGTGTTGCTACAAACGCCGCAGGAACACCCCCGGAGGGGGAGTATGGGGAAAAATCAGCGATCGCAATTTCACCGGGTGTCGTTGATTTATTTAACTCCTTCCATACCTTGCCAATCCCTTCATTGCTGTATTTTCCGCCTGAGAGTTTTGTACCGAAATCATCATTTTTATTAACGCTGTACATTATTGCACTATCGGGATCTACAACAAAAACATCATAGTACCCTTTTAGATGAACATATGATTTGAAAAATTCATGATATTTTTTATGAATTTCCGTGTATGCCAACCCGTCATTTGCATCAGTAAGATTTAATCTTTTCCCTATTGCATTGGGGTTTTTATAAATATAAGACTCCCTGATTTTCTTTAAGAATTCATCCATCGTTCCACCACCAGTGTCTTTTCCTTCTGCTTCTTCCATTGTTTCAAGAAAATCCACGAGCGTTCTGTCTTTTGCCAGAGTCACAATATCATCCTCAAGACTTTTCAGGTATTGCTCTATCCACATCTTTTTTGCATCTCTGATTGACTTTAACTTGTTTTCAGTCTCAGAGACAAGAGCACTTCTCCCATTAAAATAGCTGATAAAGCTCACCGACAAGGTTGTAACAAAACCAATTAAGATAAATACCGTAATTAGTTTCTTTTTAAAATCAAACCTAAGAAAGTTCATTCTGCCTCCTAAATAATTATTCTGTTTCTGCTAAAGAGTCAAGTGCTTCAAATTCTTCTACGGAAAGAACCTTGTCAATATCAAGGAGAATAACAATATTCCCTTTTGTTTTTCCAATTCCCATGATGAAATCAGTTCTAATACTTGTACTGAATTTAGGCGGTGGTTCTATTTCTGCGCCATTTACATCGATAACTTCAGAGACAGTATCGACAATTATGCCCATAAGGATATTTTGAACATCAACAACAATAATACAGGTCTCTTTTGTATATTCACTTTCTTCCATACCAAATTTGGAGCGGAGGTCAATAACAGGAATAACTTTTCCCCTCAGGTTAATTACTCCTTTAAGGTAATCAGGAGTTTGAGGAACCATAGTAATTTCCATCATCCCCATAATTTCTCTTACCGTTAAAATCTCAAGTCCATATTCTTCTTGAGCAAGCTTAAAGGTGAGATACTTGCCGGCAAGGTCAGTAAGATTATTCGTCTTTTTTTCCTTTACCACTTCAGTTTTTTCCGCTTCTCCCATGATTTCCTCCAGAGGTTTTTGGTATTAACACGCAAAGTAAAAAATTAATTAAACGTGCCTGTACTTTTAAAGTTTTTTATTATATTCATTATTAAGGTAAAAAGAAATCAATTAATCGTTTACGACTTCTTTTACTATGGTTTTGCCATTAATTTGATTTATGAGAAGCTCAAATTTTTTCTCGCTCTCATCCGAGGTAAAAATTAAGTCTCCTCCGGAAGAACTTCCATTAGGGTAAAGGTAAATTTTATACTTTTCTTCTTCTGAACCGGAGTTTATTTTTATCTCTTTTGGTATTGATTTTTTCTTATTTAAAAATGCATCATTTGAAGAGACCGTAACTTCTTCCTCTTGATTGTCACTATCCTCTTTTTCCGACAAAAAATTTTTTTCTGCGTTAAAAATAGTTGAACTTTTTTTTTCACTGCTTAACCAATATTCGTTTTTTTCTTGATTGATATTAACGATATACGTTTCTTTTCTCGCAATTGATTGAGTTTGGGCTAACCTTATTGCAGAAGCAACCTCTTTTGTGGCTGTATTGAGGGAAATGTTTGATAATGCCCCCGTAAAAAGAATGGGAACTAGAATCCCTGTCAAACCAATAATGAAAAGAACAATCATTATTTCCAGTAGGGAAAACCCCTTTTCATTACGGTGAGCTCTTCGATTCATATTCTGCATAAATTTATATTCACAGTTTTTTTTTGCAAAAACAGGAACCATTAATTGAAACGGTTTAACATTTAATTCTTTTTATTACGGTATTGCATTAAAAACAATTAAGGCAATAAGTGAAAAAAAAGTTAAAAAAAACTT
>JADGAW010000039.1 GCA_015231815.1 Nitrospinota bacterium | reverse complement strand
TTTGGTTGTTGAAACTTTTTAATTTATAAAAGGGAGTTAATATGGGAGACGCATTAGTCACAGTAACGAAAGAAGGTAATGTTCACATCGTGAAATTCTCAGATAAATTGACCTATGCAAAACTTCAGTCGATAAAAGCAGAATTGACGGATAAAATTACCTTTGAGGAAATGGGGCAGGTCATAATCGACTTAAGCAGTGTGAAAATTCTTGACTCAGCAGGAATTGGTCTTGTTGTTTCCCTCTATAAAAGTGCGGTAAAGGAAAAAGGTAAACTGGTTATTTCCTGTCAGAATGCTGCAATAACAGATATTCTTAAAACAGTTGGCGTAAATAAAATAATAAAGGTTCTTCCTACACTTGATGAAGCACTGAATAATGTTTAACTTTTCTTTTAAATAATGGTTGATCACACTGACTTAAACGAATTCCTTCTTGATGAGAAAATTCTTTTGACCCCGGAGAATGTTCCTCTTCAACCCATTGGGAGTACTTCGGAAGAGGGAAATGAACTTTTTAGTGAAGGTGTTGATGATGAAAATACCCTCCACTTTGTAGGTTTTAGGTTTGCCGATGAGGAATATATTCTGGAAATTCAACTCATTCAGGAAATCATCATGGTAGGACATATGACCTATGTTCCCCATGTAGCTGAATATTTTGAAGGAGTGATTAATTTAAGGGGAAATATTGTTCCCGTAATTAACCTGCGACTTAAGTTAGGAATGGAAGCAAAAGAAAAGGATAACGACAGTAGAATTATCATCATGGACTTAAATGACATGGTTGTAGGTTTTCTTGTAGATAAAATCACCAAGGTTATTCGTTTACCGAAAGATAATATCGAGCCACCTTCAACGTCTTTTGGTGAAATATCAGAAGAATTTATTAATGGAATTGGCAGATTAAAAGAAAAGGATGGTATCGTTGGGTGGTTAAATGTTAATAAAATTATTGAAACGGAACTTTCTGCTATTTCAACAGATTCTTAGCTAACCCTTTTAGTTTGTTAGAAATTCTCCATCGTTCATGAAGGCGTTCGGTTTTACAAAGGTATTCTTAATGTTTTCAAATTCTTTCCACTCTATAAACTCCCAATCTTAACAATATGGATGAAGTTGATATCTATATAGAACAACTAAAAAGCAACGATTTCTCCCAAAAAAGGATTGCTCTGGAAGTTTTGGGTCAAATGGATGATGTCCGGGCAATTCTTCCCATCATAGAAACCTTTGATGATGAAGAATGGCAAATCCGTAACAGTGCAATTGATGCTTTGGTCTTTCTTAATAAAGAAGAATCAATACCTCCTCTCATAAAACTCTTAAAGAGTGAAAATGCTTCAATCCGAAATTCTGCAATTTGTGCTTTAGAAAGAATGGGTGGGGGAGTTGTTGAATATTTAAAAAATGGACTCAACGATAGCGATATTGATGTTGTCATTTTTACGGCAAATACCTTAGGGTTTATTGGTTCTGCTTATGCTGTGGATTGCCTGATAGATGCCCTTGAGTCTGGCTCTAAGGATGAAAATGTTGTTTTTGCCATTATTGAAGCTTTGGGAAGAATTAAAAGTCCCCGGGCAACTGAAGTAATTGTTAAAGGTTTAAAGAAAGCAGATGTTTGGGATAAATTTAACTATCTTACTGCTTTGGGAAATATTGGGGATGAAAGAGCTACTCAGGCAGTACTTGAGTGTTATGACGATGAAGAAACCCTTGAAGTTGCCCTTGTTGTCGCAGGAGAAATTGGCGATGAACTTGCCCTTGAAAAAACCATTAAGCAGCTATGTAATGCAGATTCAGATATACAAAAAGCTGCAATAAACACCCTCTGTAAAATTAAGACAAAACTTCTCGCCCGTTACAGGCTTACTACGCTTACCCCAGTTTGGTTAGATTCCTCTGAAAAATTAAAACAAATTGACTTTAATAAAATCAGTAGTTTAATTGAAGAGATTTTTGAAGGCAATGATATAGAACTGCAAGAGGCAACTCTTAAGCTTTTAAAGTTCTCTGATTACCAGATTTCAGGAAAGTATATATTTAATTTGCTCGAACAGGAACTTTTACTCAATGAGCTGGTAGAACTCTATCAGGTTCATCCTTACTTGGAAGTTGAAGCACTTTTCCAACAGGTGAATAAGAGGGATGAAGCCTTTCTTGTGAATGTCATTAATTTTGCGAACTCCTGCATGATTGAATTGCCGGAGAAATTTATTATTGCTGCGATAAAACATCCCTATGAGGAGATTAAAATAAATATTGCTGTTTATACTGGCTTACAAAACGCATTTACTGATGAAATTATTAACCTCTTTATTGAATATCTTCGTCATAAGAATAAAAAGCTGAGGGATTCCATTAATGGTGCTCTCTTAATGATTGTTCCCAATGAAAACTTTAACAAAAGAGTTCAGGGTTTTTTAAATTCACCCTACGAAGATTTGATGAACTTCGCTCTGCGCTATATTGCAATCAATGACAGCGGGCTAACCGTTGACGTAGTAACCCCTTTCTTTAACAGTCATTTTGCGGAAATAAGAACCTCAGCGGTTATAGCTGCTAAAAAGTTTCTGGGAAATATTGATAAAAATGACAATGAAAAACTTATTCTTAAACTTCAGCTCTTATTGAATGATGAATCACCACAGGTACAGGTTGGTGTTATTCATACTTTGGAAGATGTTTTGAACTCTGAAATAGTGGAAATGATTAAGAGAACAATCGTCTTTTCAGATAATAGCGTTAAAATACAGGGGATTAAAACTGTTGCTTCCTGGGTTTCTGAGGAAACTGACGATTACCTCATTGACTGTTTAGATGACTCCTCGCAGGAAATAAAGCTCATTGCAATAAATGCGATGGAAAAATGTAAATCACCTGATAAGATAATAAAAATTTTGTCGGAAAGAATGGAGAACTTTTCATCCGACCTTATTGCAGAGAGTATTGAAGTTATAGGAGAAATAGGTTCTGAAAAGGATAGTGAAAAAATTAAGAAATTCTTGACCAGTGATGACTGGTTTATTAAAGTTTCCACGATTACTTCTTTGGGAAAACTAAAGAATCCGGCAGATTCACCTTTGCTGATAAAAGAGTTAGAGAAAACGTGGAATGTAGAGTCTCAAATTATCATAGTTGAAGCAATTATTTCTGCCTTGCTTTTATTAAAACCTGTGGAGGCAGTGGTTCCTCTCTCCAGATGTTTAACGGTTAATGGATTGCAAAGGAAGGTGTATCGTGTTCTTAATGTTATTGCGAAAGAGAATCAGGCTCCATGTATCGACCTGCTTAAGTCCGATAATGCAATTGTCAGAATGGTGGCAATTTCGATTCTTGGTCAAAATGACTATAAGGAAATAGCTGTTATAAAAGACTTGGTTGAAAATGACCCATACCCTTCTGTTAAAAGGGTTGCGGCAGAAGTTTTACACTATATAAACTGCATTGAACATTTTGAGCTTGACTCAATACAAACAGGTGACGAGATTGTACAGAATGTCGTTCATTTAATTAAACAATAAAAATTATGGTCGGAGGTTTTATGGAAATTGATGTAAAAAATGAAAAAGGAGTTATTGTTGTATCTCTGAAAGGAAATATAAATGTAAATTCATCTCCCCAGCTTATGAAACAGTTACAGGATTTGATAAAAAGCGGAGAAAGTAAAATCCTCCTTGATATGGCAGGAGTGACTTTTCTCTCCAGTTCTGCCATAGGAACAATTGCTGGAACCTTTAATGATTTAAAGGAGAAAAATGGACAGTTGAAAATGACTGCTTTATCTAAGGAAATAAAACATATTTTTGAAATTACCGGCTTAGATAAAAGAATTCCCATTTCTTCCACCCTTGAAGAAGGCTTGGCATCATTTACTGAGTAGGGGCTTGTTTTACGGTTAAAGGTTTCGTTACTGTTTCTTTTGTCTAGCGAAATTCCTTTAACCATCTGCTGAAATGGTTTGTTAATGAGATAACGTACTCTCTTTGGATTTCTCCCACAATAATTGACTGAAACGGTGTTGTTTCTGGTGTGGAAATCTCTCCGATAAAGATTTAATGTAATAAATAAAAGTGTATCCTTTAAATGATATTTCTCCGGCAGACTATAAGCTTCTCGCTGATATGGTCTATGATGTTACTGGTCTTACATTTACCGGAAGTCAATCATCTCTTTTTGAAAAAAGAATCAAAACTCGTTCTGATGCGGTAGGAAGCTCTTCAATTAAAGAATACTACCATTATTTAAAATATGATTCCAACAGAAACGTTGAGTTTAAGCATCTTATAAACCTTCTGACGGTAAATGAGACATATTTTTTTCGGGAGAATCAACAGATAGAGACCCTTATAAAAGAAATATTGCCGGAAATTAAAGCACGGAATGAAAACAATAAACAAATAAAAATTTGGTCTTGTGCGAGTTCTACGGGGTGTGAGCCTTATACTCTCGCAATTGCCATTCATGAGTCAAAGCTTTTTGATAATAGCTGGAAAGTAACAATATATGGAAGTGATGTGAATACTGAAGTTCTCAATATTGCCCGTGCGGGAGTTTATACCGAGTCTGCATTCAGGGTTGTTGAACCGTCAATAAAAAATAAATATTTCACAGAAAAAGATGAAGGTTCCTTTTATATTTCCGATGAAATAAAAAAGATGGTTACATTTAGTCAAATCAATATGTTTAATGAAAGTCAGATGAAGACGATGAAGGATATAGATGTTATTTTTTGTCGAAACGTTTTGATTTACTTTAATACTGAATCCAAAAAAAAAGTTGCTGATAGTTTTTATAATTCCCTGAATGATAATGGTTATTTGTTTATTGGTCAATCAGAATCATTATTTAAAGTAACAACAGCATTTAAAATTAAACCCATGAAGGGTGTAATGCTCTACACAAAAATGTGATGATGTGCTCTTTAATCCTGTTAACTTTGTTTAAGGTAAATAATGGAAAAAATTAAAACACTTCTTGCTGATGACTCAGCACTTATTCGACGAGCAATAAGCAGAGTAATAACTTCAGATCAACGCTTTGATGAACCTGATACCGCAAGTGACGGAGTTGAAGCAGTAAGAATATTAAATGAAAAAAAATATGATGTTGTTGTTTTGGATATTGAAATGCCAAAGCAGGACGGTATCGAAACATTAAAGAAAATAATGGCAATGGAAGTTCCTGTTCCCGTTGTTATGTTTAGTTCATTAACACAGAAAAATACCACAACCTCAGTTCAGTGTCTTGAACTAGGTGCAATTGATGTTGTCGGAAAACCTTCTCAGGTTCTTGGGACATCACTTGATGTTCTTAAGGATGAGTTACTTCAAAAACTCTACAATGCTTCAAAGGTTCCAACATCCAAATTAAAGCAGCTTGCGAAAATTAGTGGAACCCTTGGCAAACATGAAACAGGTGAAGTAAGAGTTATTCATAAAACTCCTGAGAAGTACACTGCTGAAGCAGTATTAATTGGTATTTCCACCGGTGGTCCTCAAACCTTGCAAAGCCTGTTAACCATGATGCCTGAAAACCTAAATGTTGGCGTTGTTATTGCCCAACATATGCCTAAGGGCTTTACCAAACCGATGGCAGAAAGACTGGACAAGTATTGTTGTTTTGATGTCAAAGAAGCTGAAGATGGAGATTTAATCAAACCCGGAAGAATTATTATTGGAAAGGCAGGAGATCATATTACCTTTAATAAAAGAGGTGAACATTACTCTATCTCTTTAACCAGACAACCACCTAAACTCTACTACCCTTCTGTTGATGTTATGTTTGAATCAGCATCATCGGTGTTCACCCAAAAAGTTGTTGCAGTTGTAATGACCGGTATGGGGAATGATGGTACAATGGGGGCAAGACCACTGAAAAATAAGGGAAAGCATACAATAATTGCACAGGACGAAGAAAGCTCTGTTATATATGGAATGCCAAAGTCTATTGTTGAAAATAAACTTGCGGATAAGATTTCTTCTCTGGACGATATGATTAAAACAATAATTGAAAGTCTATAAATGGGATTGAGCAATAAAACAGTCTTAATTGTCGATGACTCTCCTTCTATGAGGAAGATGGTTTCATTTGCCATGAAAAAAGTCTTTAAGTTTGGATCTGAATTTCAGGCATCAGACGGACTCGAAGCTCTTGATATGATCTCTAAAGAGCATATTGACCTTGTAATTTGTGACATTAATATGCCCAATATGAATGGTTTGGAATTCCTGACAAAGGTTAAAAATGATGAAGCGTTTAAAGAAATACCTGTTGTAATGCTGTCAACGGAATCAAAGCAGGAAGATATTATCAAAGCAATAAACCTCGGAGCAAACGCCTATGTTAAAAAACCCTTTAAACCAGAAGAAATGAAAAAAGCTTTAATGAAAATTAATATTTTGTAATTTTGTTTGACAATAATAATTCTTAATGTATAATGTGCACCTACTTTCCTAAAAAATTAAGTTTAACCCCCAGTTAATCAACCTTTTCTTTACCAGGATAAAGAAATCAATCATGAAGGAAAATTTACTATTAACTTTAAATAACCCCAAAACATAATTTAAATATACTTCCAGATATAAAACCATTTCAAAATAGGTTGTTCTTTTCTTAGCTTCCTATCGATGTCTTAACCCCCTGAACACTCTTTGGTAAAAACGAATTTCTTTTTAAACTCAACGCTTTTGTGTGGCTGTTGATAAATTTTAAAACCAATACTTTATGAAAAACAAAACTATTAATCTACTAATAAGGAGAACTATGAGAGGAATAGGAATATGGATATAAATATTGCCCACTTAAAGGCAATGAAAATTCCGGAACTTGTAGAACTTGCAAGAAGTTTTGGAGTGACTGATTGCGCTGCTTTAAGAAAACAGGACTTGATTTACCGGGTTCTGGAATCTCAGACAAAAAGCAGAGGAACTATTTATGGCGAAGGTGTCTTAGAAACGTTACAGGATGGTTTTGGATTTTTAAGGTCTCCCTTATCAAGTTACCTTCCTGGACCTGATGATATTTATATCTCTCCGTCACAAATTAGAAGATTTAGTTTAAGAACCGGCGATACCATTTCTGGTCAGATTCGCTCCCCTAAAGATAGTGAACGTTATTTTGCGCTTCTTAAAGTAGAAAAAATCAATCATAGCACCGTCGAAGATGCAAAAAAGAGAATTCACTTTGACAACCTTACTCCAATGTTCCCCAATGAAAGAATTGATCTTGAACCTCCTGCCTCAAGGAAAAGCAAAGATCTGAGTATGCGGATTATGAACTTGGCAACTCCTATTGGAAAAGGACAAAGAGGTTTAATTGTTGCACCCCCAAGAACAGGTAAAACCGTTCTCTTGCAGTCTATTGCCCATAGTATCTCTGATAATTCACCCGATGCTGAACTTATCGTTCTTTTAATTGATGAACGTCCTGAAGAGGTAACCGATATGATACGTTCCGTACAGGGAGAAGTAGTTTCCTCTACCTTTGATGAACCACCTCAAAGACATATTCAGGTTGCTGAAATGGTAATTGAAAAAGCAAAGCGACTTGTTGAGCATAAAAGGGATGTAGTAATTCTTCTTGACTCTATAACTCGACTGGGAAGGGCATATAATACCGTAATTCCGGCATCAGGAAAAGTTCTGTCAGGTGGAATCGACTCGAATGCTTTACAAAGACCGAAAAGGTTCTTTGGTGCAGCACGAAATATTGAAGAAGGAGGCAGTTTAACAATTATTGCTACTGCCCTTATTGATACAGGTTCTAAAATGGATGATGTTATTTTCGAGGAATTTAAAGGAACAGGTAATATGGAACTTCACCTCGAAAGAAGATTAAGTGATAAACGTATTTACCCGGCATTTGATTTCTATCGTTCAGGAACAAGAAAAGAAGAATTGTTGTTAAGTGAAGAAGAACTGAGTAAAATGTGGCTCCTGAGAAAAGCTTTACAACCTTTAGGACCCGTAGAAGGAATGGAACTCTTAATTGAAAAGGTTTCTTCCGCAAAAACCAATAAAGAATTTTTAGATAATTTACATAATATTTAAAATCTAACCATAAACATTAAGGAGTAAATCATGAAAAAGGAAATTCACCCGGACTATTTTGATACAGCAGTACATTGTGCATGTGGGAACGTTATTGATGTTAAATCAACTGTGGCTGATATTAAAGTTGATGTTTGTTCATCGTGCCATCCTTTTTATACCGGTAAAGAAAAACTTCTTGATACTGCTGGAAGAATTGAAAAGTTCAACAGAAAGTACAGCAAAAACTAAGATGTTCGACAAACTTGCGGCTCTTGAAAGAAAATTTGAAGATTTAAATCTGCAAATTGTTGACCCAGATACTCTGGGTAAACAAGAACTCTATCAGAAAAAATTAAGGGAACTTTCTTCCATCAGGGAATCTGTTGAGTTGTATCAACAGTATAAAAAAGTTAAGGGCTCTCTTGATGAAGCAAAAACAATTTTAAAAGATAATAGCGATAAAGATCTCATCGAACTGGCAAAAGAAGAAATTCCAGAGCTTGAGGAAAATCTGGCAATTGTGGAAAATAACCTAAAACTTTCATTAATTCCTAAAGACCCATTGGATGAAAAGTCGGTTATTGTTGAAATTCGTGCCGGAACTGGTGGAGATGAAGCTGCAATTTTTGCTGGAGACTTATTTCGCATGTATTCCCGCTATGCGGAAAACAACCGATGGAAAATTGAGGTTATGTCCTGTAACGAAATCGGCGTTGGGGGAATTAAAGAAATAATCATGGAAATAAACGGAAAAAACGTTTATTCAAAAATGAAGTTTGAAAGTGGTACTCACCGTGTTCAAAGAGTTCCTGAAACAGAATCCCAGGGAAGAATTCATACTTCAGCAGCAACAGTTGCCGTTATGGCAAAACCTGAGGAAATTGATATGAGTATTGACCCCAACGACCTCAAGATAGATATCTATCGCTCTTCAGGTAATGGAGGGCAATCGGTAAATACTACAGATTCAGCGGTAAGAATTACCCATATCCCCACCGGAATTACTGTCTCCATGCAGGACGAAAAATCTCAGCATAAAAATAAGGCAAAAGGTATGGAAGTTCTTCGTGCCCGACTTTTTGAAAAAAGGCAAAATGAACAAAACAGTGAAATATCTGAAAGCAGAAGAGCAATGGTTGGTACTGGAGACCGAAGCCAGAGAATCAGAACATATAACTTTCCTCAGGGCAGGGTAACTGACCACCGAATTGGTTTAACCCTCTATCGGTTAGGAAGTATTATCAGTGGAGACCTTGATGAACTGATGAGCAAGCTTCAGCTCTTCTACCAAACAGAAACACTCAAGCAATCCTATATAGCTGCCTGAATAATACAGCTTTTCCCTTAGGTTTTAGTGGTAAACCTTTTTCTCAATACTCTGTCCCCAACTCTCGTATAACTGCCTGAAAAAGAGAGATAGAATCTGATAATTTTGGGATAAACTTTGAATTCATTCTCAGAAACGGCTTTGATGCAGCTGTTTCTTCCGAGGTCAACTGAACAGCATCTTCACCTCTTGTTGAAGTAGCTGTTCAGTTGAAAATCCGTTCAAAGCTTATCCCATCAATTGTGTCAAGAGTTAATTGGTTTTTATCTCTATTTCTCAGACTGCTCTCTCTTATAGTAAATGGTGCATTTTCTGGTAAGATTGTAGCATTTTGATTATTGCTTGGATTCTTTTATTAATGTTTTTTACCGATACGATATGAGTTTGTTGGACGTTAAAAACCTAAAAACATTCTTTCCCTTAAATTCTGGTATATTGGGTAAATCAGAATATTTCAAAGCGGTAAATGATGTAAGTTTTACCGTTAATAAGGGAGATACATATTCTATTGTAGGGGAAAGCGGAAGCGGGAAATCAACTATCGGAAAATCTATCCTCAGACTTATAAATATTACCTCTGGCACAATCATCTTTGATGGAAAAGATATTACCTCAATAGAGGGTGAGGAACTTCGACTTTTCAGGGAGAATCTTCAAATAATCTTTCAAGACCCTTTTTCTTCTCTTAACCCACGACACAAAGTTAAAGATATTGTTACTGAACCCCTGATTATTTTCAATCGAATAAAAAAGAACGAAATTGAAAAGCAAGCAACGGAACTGATGAAAAAAGTAGGACTTCCTGCCGAGGCAATTCATAAATATTCTCATCAGTTTAGCGGTGGACAAAGGCAAAGAATTGGAATTGCCAGAGCAATTTCCCTCAAGCCCAGATTAATCGTTTGTGATGAGCCTGTTTCTGCTCTTGATGTCTCTATTCAGGCACAAATCCTAAATCTTATGATGGATTTAAAAGAAGAACTTGACCTTTCTTATATCTTTATTTCACATGATCTGGCTGTTGTTGAAAATATAAGTGATTATGTGGCTGTTATGTATGCAGGAAGACTCATGGAAACAGGGGAAAAAAATGCTATTTTCAATAATCCACTTCATCCCTATACAAAACTTCTTCTCTCTTCAGTGCCTGAAATAAAAAAGGAAAAAAAAGAAAAAATAAAGGAAACAGTGAATGAATCTTTTGCAGAAGAGAAGAAAACGTCAATAAACAATGCCTCCTTCTGTCCTTTCTACAAACGTTGCCCTGAAGCAATGACACAATGTAAAACTGCTGTGCCGGAAATGAAGGAAATAGAAAAAGGACATAGTGTGAGTTGCTTTCTAATGGAATGAAATGCCGTCTATTTCAATAGTAATAATTAACTGGAATGGTGAGAACGTTCTCGAAAATTGCCTGAGGTCTATCTATAACAATTCAGTTTTGCCGGATGAAGTTATTGTTGTTGATAATAACTCAACCGATAATTCAATGCAGCTTCTTGAGGAATATAAAGAGGTTATTATTGCTCAAAATTCCTCCAATAAAGGATTTTCCGGAGGCTTTAATTCGGGTTTTCCTTTCGTAACATCAGACTACTGTTTTTTGCTGAACAACGATACAGAACTCGCCAGCAACTGCCTTGAAGAAATTCAAAAAGCCTTATCTGTACATCCGGAAGCAGGAATGTTTTCCCTTCAAATACGCCTTAATGAAGAGGAAATTGATTCTCTTGGTGTCGGAGTTGCGTTGGACGGTATGTCAAAACAAATTGCTCATAAAGTAAAGGTGACGGATGCTCAAAAGTTTTATCGTGATGAAGCTCTTCCCAGCGGTTGTGGTGCAGTGTATAAATCTGAAATGTTAAGAGAAATCGGGTTGTTTGATGAACGGTTTTTTGCTTATTGTGAAGATACCGACCTTGCCCTCAGAGCATTAAATTATGGTTGGAAAGGCTATCTTATTCCTGATGCTGTTCTCTATCATCTGCACTCTCATTCTCATGGAAAATATTCTCTCGGTAAAATCTTTTACGTGGAAAGAAACCACTATTTTGTTGCGATAAAGAATTTCCCTCTTGCTTTAGTTCTGCTTTTGCCAATAACTACTCTTGTAAGGTTTATTGTGCAGACTTTTTCCGTGATAAGAAATCCTGATATGAGAAATTTTCTTGACTCTGAAGATGGTAGCCCAATTCTTGTTACCTTTAAGGCTATCGTTTCAATGATAAAACATCTTCCTGAAATGTTTGAGGGTCGAAAAAAAAATGTAAATAAATCTATTTCTTACCAAAATAATGTCATTCAAAAACATGGAATCTCCTTTTCATCACTGTTTCGCTAACAAGAAGGCTGCTTTTTGCTATAATACATTGAGTTTAAAAGAGATTTACTCTACGTCTCTATAAAAATGTTAGCCTATTTAGCCTTATGTTATCCGAAAACAATAGAAAATTCCTTAAACGAATTCCTTTTCTAAAACAGTTTAATGATGATGAACTGTTAACCTTTTTCAAAAGCCTTGAAAAACCAATTAGCGTTGATGGACAAACGGTGGTTATGAAAGAGGGGGCTGCCGACAATACGTCCTATATTATCCTCGAAGGGGAATGTGGTGTTTTTAAAACAACCAATGGAAAAAGAACCCTTATTGATAAGATTGGAAAAACGCAGGTTGTTGGTGAAATGTCTGAGTTTCTTGGAGGACATAGAACCGCTTCAGTAATTGTTACCTCCTTTGATGCAAAGCTGCTTAAAGTTGATATAGGTAAGTTACCTCATGAACTTAGGGTTAAAATCCGGGAAGAACAATGTCAGATTTTAGCCAACAGGCTTATTAAGAAAAATGATGAATTTTCTAGCCTTACCAATGAAATTTTTGAAATCAAAGACAAACATGGACTAGAACTCAACCAAACAGTACATAAGTATAAGAGTGATATCGAAAAACTAAAAGCTCAAGTTACCAGTCTAGAAAATGAAATCAAGAAGATGAGGGTTGATGCAAATCGATAACAAATTCACTACGTAAAATATCAGGTTAAATAATCATATCTCTTCAATCAATAAAAATGTCAGAAAAAACATTAACTCCAGATGAAATAGCTCGTTTCAACCGTCATATAATTCTTCCTCAGGTTGGAATGAAAGGACAGGAAAAGCTCAAAAAAGCAAAAATACTTTGTATTGGTACCGGTGGATTGGGGAGTCCAATTGCAATGTACCTCTCTGCTGCAGGAATTGGTGAACTGGGGCTCGTTGATTTC
>JADGAW010000399.1 GCA_015231815.1 Nitrospinota bacterium | reverse complement strand
CATCTTAGTGAAGTCGCTGTTCAGTTGAAAATCCGTTCAAAGCTTGTTCCATCAATGGTCTCAAGAGCTAATTAGTTTTTATCTCTATTTCTCAGGAAGTGATAGAGGTTTCGAAACTCCTTTTTTTCCAATAATAAGAAAGGTCTTATTGTTCATTTGATAAATATTTGAATTGGTTTTTGTTATAGGATAGGGGATATGACGAACATTTTTCCCATCTGTCAGAATAACCGTTCCTGAATTACCAACAATATAAGCATTTCCATTTCCTAATGAAACTCCGCCTTGCAAAGATGCTTTTGTTTCTGTCTGAACCTTTTCCCAACTATCAGCTTCATCTTCTGATGTAAAAAGATTACCCCTTTGACCAAAAAGGTAGAGCCTTCCCTGTATAGTTGAGAGAATGCCAAAAAAAGAGCCTTGATAGGGTGAATTAAGCTTTTGCCAGATATTGCCGGAATCAACGGATTTATATATTATTCCGGACTCTCCGACAATAAATAAAGCACCACTTTTTGAGCTGGTCATTGAATAAAGATGAAAGTCGTCATCTCCGAGAGTAATACGTTCCCACGTTTTTCCCTTGTTAGTTGTTTTAAGAAATAATCCATAGGCTCCTATAGCAAAACCATGAGAATTATTTAAGAAAAAAATATCAAAAAAAGGGGTTGAATCTTTTGAATCGTGATATTGAAGCTTCCATGTTTTTCCTGCATCAGGTGAATAAATAATGCTCGATTCATGACCTGCCGCCCATATTTCACCGTTTTTATAGGTAACTGATGTAAGCATGGCATTTGTCGGAACAGCTACCTGCCTCCAACTGTTTCCGTTGTCATTCGACAATAAAACATGCCCGCGTTCTCCTACAGCAACAAAATTGTTTTCTTCACCTGCAATATCAAGAAGAAGTGAAGAGGATGAGAGAGGGTATAGTATTGATTGGGAACTGTATGAATTGAGGGGAAAGAAAAATAAGACCCCAATAAGAAGAAAGAAAAACGTTTTTTCGGGTGCTTTCATGAATGATGAAAAATTTGGTGTATGGTCTTTAAATCACAAAACCTTCCTTCGGTTAAATTCATGATAGAAATAAAAATAACCACAAAAGTAAATTATGGAACGGCTCTTGTCGTTCCTATCAATACTTGAAAGATTATGATACGGTTAACGCATTCCGGAATTTCTCAAGGAGGCAGGACTAAAATCTGCTGGTGTAATATTTGCCTTAAAATCAATTGTAGAGTGTTCATTATCAAGTCCGATTACAGCATATCTACCTGACTGAAGGTCATAAACAGATTCCATAACTCGCCATGTCAAAGGTACACTGTAGTAGTTTATGGTATATGCTTCTTTGGCTCTCCATAGTTCTCCATGGTTGTCATATTGGTCTGCTGCAACAATACTCCAACTATCCTCATCAATATAAAAAACCCGTTTTTTATAAATATGGGACATTCCATCCTTGAGGTTTGCTTCAACAACCCACACCCGGTGAAGTTCATAACGAACCAGATCAGAGTTAATGTGACCTGCTTTTAATATATCACTCACTTTATTGGCATCACCGTGAAGCTTGTAGGTGTTGTAAGGAATATATATTTCCTTTTTTCCAATTAATTTCCAGTTGTATCGGTCAGTTGCACCATTAAACATATCATAATCATCATTAGTTCTAACCCCGTCAGCAACTGCTGATGGATTATCATAAGCGACATTGGGAGCACGGCGAACTCTTCTTTGTCCTGGGTTATATTGCCAGGCTTTTCTTTGCTCCTGAACCTGATTTATTGTTTCATGAACAAGTAAAACACTACCTGCTAATCGGGATGGCGAAAGAATTGTGTCTTTGTAATAGAGCAAAATATTGTTTAAATCTTCAAACTTTGCATCATTAAAGCAGTAGGGAAAGAGTACACTTGTTTTATCAACAACAAGGTTGTAAGCACCATCAGGCATTGGTGTAGCACTATTATTGTAATAACTGATGGCAATACCTCTAAAACGTACGAGATGGTTCCAGATAACTTCAAGTCCTTTTTTAGGTATAGGGAAAGGTGCTCCAATAATTGCATTAGAAAATCCGCTTCCTCCTTCAACTAATTGAGCAGTTAG
>JADGAW010000398.1 GCA_015231815.1 Nitrospinota bacterium | reverse complement strand
GTAAAACCAACAGGAGAAGACCTCGAAACCTGCCCGCAGAAAAACAATAAATGTGACAATTAATTCCCCCTTTCAAGAACTTGTGCTAAGCTTGCCGAAGTTGGGAAAGCGAGACGAAGACGAGCAGGGGGATGTTGCGCTAGAAAAACTTAGTTTTAGTAAAGTTATTTTTATTTCCTTTTCTCATCCTCATTTTTTTGCTGTATCTTTTTTGAGAAAAGAACTTCTATGATTTGGTTTGTACTGTTTGAACGGTTTTTGTGAGTTTTCAAACCAATAGGAGTGAAATTCTTAAAAGAAATGCGATTTTAAGCAAAAGCTGAGGCTCCTTTCTTTTGCTTCGTTTTACCAAAGAACAGTAGTTCTGAGGAACGAATTCTTTGGAGCCAAAGAAAATGAAGAGATGTTTTTCCTTGAACTTTTTATTTAACAACCGCTTTGTTGGCTGTCACATCATGCAAACTGCCGGAAACGTATTTGTGAAGGATGCTGGAAACTAACGTCTGGTAGGGAATTCCTTCTTCCATCGCCCTTCTTTGAATTCCTAACAAGTCTCTTCCTGAAATCCTAATATTAATTCTTTTGTCTTTTTTAAAGGTCTGTTTTGCCGATTCTTCAATAAATTCCCTTCTTGATGGCGTTAAGTCCGACTCAAATTCCCCGGACTCCAATGCATCCAGAAGCTCTTGCTCTTCTTTATCCAGCTTTACTTTTTTCATTTTATACCTCCGAGATATTTTTTTGTTACTTTTCTACTTGGCACAATTGTTTTAAGAAAAAACTCTTTTTCATCTTCCACATAAGGAATCAAATACCCATAGCCATCAATTGAAACAACAAAAATCCTTTGATTTGGGTACTTCTTTATTAGGATGAGGCAGATCATCCAGTAAACCTCCCGTTTGCAATGAGAAAACAACATCCTCAAAGGAAATACCCCTTTCCTCAATAAGTTTGTAGTTTTTCTCAGGGTTCCAGTTAAAGGGTTTCATGGTTTTGATTATAGCATTTACGTGTGCCTCTTGGCATCAGCTATTAATTTAAAGAGCAATTAAAAAGAATGAGAATCCATTTATTACTCGTCCAAAAAACAAACAAACTCTCTTATAGAAAGAGCTCTGGAATAGCGCATAAAATTCTCAACAACATAATTGTTCATTTTCTTTGTCGAAAGAAAACGAACCAAAAGAACGACCCTCTGAATTTACATCTCTACGGATCCCTTTTAAGCTAAGAAAACACTCTTCCAAGGCTGTGAACTCGCTAAGGAACGCTCAAACAGTCAGCAAAAACCGCAAGTCAGTTTTCTTGCTCAAAAGGTCGCAAAGTAATGAGATATAGAAAACATAAACCCCCTTTATAATAGACCTTACACTTCAATCTAAACAGATGAATTATTTTCTTAATCGGACAGTCAAAAATATTAAAGATATACAATCAGCTGAACAAGATAAATTGTTGTACGAAATTGTTGAAAAACGATGGTCAGAGATAGAGTCGAAGAAAATAAAACCTGTTCAATGGGAAGAAATAAAAGAAGCAATAAAAAAACAAAGGTGATCATGAGTAATAGAGTAAAGGCGGGTGAGAATATATTTGAAGTATTGGGCTTTGATAATGAGGAGTCGGAGAACCTAAAGATCAGGGCGGCTTTAATGCTGGAGGTCTCAAAATACATTCAAGAGCATTCAATGAAGCAGGTTGAGGCGGCGAAGTTTTTCCAGGTGACCCAACCAAGAATTAGCGACCTCATCAGCGGGAAGATAGAGAAATTCACCATAGACAATTTGGTTAATATGCTGGGAAAAGCCAATAAGCGAGTCACTTTTCATGTTGCTGCTTAAACTCATTATGTACCCAATAATATTCTAATTTAATATAAAGAAATGGCACAAACGTTTTTAGAAATAGCAGAGATTATTTTAAAAGAAGAAAGAAAGCCATTAAAGCCAGAAGAAATTATTAGAAAAGCAATTGAAAAAAAAATACTAGTTACTAATGGAAAAACTCCTGAAAAGTCGATGAAAGCAAGGATTTCAACTGAAATAATTAGAAATGGTTTTAGTTCAAAATTTATGCGTTATGCACCAAATAGATTTGTTTTAAGGGAGCTAGGGTTT
>JADGAW010000397.1 GCA_015231815.1 Nitrospinota bacterium | reverse complement strand
GATGAGCTTTTAATAACAGTATCTATTCTTTTTTGAATTTCCGCCATATTCAAATTGGCACTGTAACTCTCTGATGAAAATAAGGTTAAAAGGACAATCAGTAGGGAAATTCGAAGCATAAAGCAATCAGGATGATAAAGATTATGATATAAATAACTGAGGTTATTGTACAAAGCTAGATATTATACCTGATGATTTATGGGAAGTAAGAAATCACAAGGGAGCATGTTTGGAACCTAAATTAAAGTGCTGCAATTACTTCTCTTTTGAGTTTTACAGAATGTTAATTGAAAAGTTTACGGAGGAAGAGAAAGAGGGGGAGAAGTTGGGCATATTAATATGCCCAACAGAAAAGACTAATTTATTTTGCTTCTTGTATCTTTATTTGCATAAATAAGTTTTTAAACTACCTCTTTGAAAATTGTATGAGCATTTTGCGCAAAGAAATAAATAAAATATGTTCCAATTTTAGATGAAGCAATGGTGAATTTTTCCACCTCTTCGTAGGGAACATCTACTTTTCCGGAAGTTACTCTTTTTTCTACATCTTTTTCATCTATTATGGTTGATGTATCAATACGGTAAATAAGTTTTACATAATCTCTTTTTTGCTCAGTATCTTTTGCTTTGGAAATATCTTCCATTCTTGCTTCAGTAAATACTTTTCCTTTTTTTTCTACAAATTTAATGACTTTATTAAAGTATTCATCATGCTTTTCCAATGCAACTTCATCATCAGTTGGGATTTTTGAACTAATTTCAAAGGCAAGGGTTTTATCTTTTACGGAAAGATTACCAATTTCATAGGTTATGCCTTCAATATTAAACCGTTCTCCTTTTTTCTTGCTGTAATCTTCTTGAAAACTT
Organism: Nitrospinota bacterium; assembly: GCA_015231815.1. Lineage (GTDB taxonomy): Bacteria > Nitrospinota_A > JADGAW01 > JADGAW01 > JADGAW01 > JADGAW01. The sequence continues at coordinate 1,267 of JADGAW010000397.1, read as the reverse complement.
TTAATAATTTTATTAAGGGCAATTTTTGAATGCTTTTCAAATAATATATTAGTAAACATTGTATCCTTCCGGTTTGATAATTAAAGGTTGATGGATATTTTTATAAAAAGTGGTCTATTATATAACGGGGTGGTCAAAAGGCAAAAAACATCGTAAAGATAAAACGATTTTCACTATTCATTTGTTTCAATATGTTCTTTCTTTTCTTCCTGATTAAAAATAATTACGTAGATAAAAAGTGCCATTCCAATTGTAATGGCAGAATCAGCAACATTAAATGCCGGCCAGTGAGAGGCTCCTATATGGAAATCAACAAAATCCACTACTCCTTGTTGTTGAACACGGTCAATTAAGTTCCCTGCCGCACCACCAATAATGAGGGAAATTGCAAATAATTCTGCGGTTTTATTGTCTTCAGTAACAAAAAGAAGATAAAGTAAAAATAATATTGCTCCAGCAGAAATAACACTGAGGGTTATTGCCGCATTAAAATCAGAGAACATTCCAAATGCCACTCCCATATTCCGAACATAGGTTATGTTTAAGAGTCCCGGGATAACCTCAATGGACTCATGAAGAGCCATATTAGAGTCAATTAGCCACTTTGTATAATAATCTACAAGAATAATAAAACATGAAAAAACAAGGAGATATTTTTTTAGCAACGGAAATTAATAAAGTGTTTGTAGTTAATTAAAGCTATAGTTTTTCCTGCCGACAACTTTTCCCAGATGATGAAGGTAGTCTTCAAGTTCTGACAGCTTGACCGGAATGTTCCCGACCCTGTTCACACTAATTGCGGCAATACACGACCCAATAATTGATGCCAGCATTAAATTGTTTTCAACACATAGGGAAAGAGATAAGGCTGATAAGAGAGAATCTCCAGCTCCTGCAACATCAATGGGGTTTGTAACCAAAGCAGGAAAGAATTGAGATGTTATGTAGTCTTTGTCACTTTGGTCTCTTTGGAAGGCAACCATTCCATTTTCTGCAAGAGTAATCATAAGGTTTTGACTGTTAGTGACACCAATTAAATCCTGTCCAATCTTTTCAAGTCCATTTTCTGTATCTCCAAGGGCAATTCTCGCTTCTCGTTCTGTAGGAGTAATAAGGTTGAAATCTCTGAATTTGGAAACATTACCTACCTGACTTGAGCATTGAAGGTCTCCAAAAAGCTTAACATTATGTTTTTTTGCAGCTTTAATAATTTCATCAAGAATATTCTTTGTTATTACCCCGTAAACAAAGTCGCCGATAATTACTC
>JADGAW010000396.1 GCA_015231815.1 Nitrospinota bacterium | reverse complement strand
CGGAGCATTAATGTAGGTGTTTCTATGCATTGAGCCTAATTTAAGGAACTCTGCATTCCTGAGGGCAGGAATAAGGGAAAAAACTCTTTTTTGTTCTGATATTTTCATCCTTGTTTGACAACCGACAAGATTAAAAGCAGTTCCTTCCTTGTTTTCCTTTCTTAACTGAATGACTGCATGATGTTCTTTTCCCTCGCTATCTTTCAATCCAACAGGTTTCATGGTTCCAAAACGAAGTGTTTCCATTCCTCTGGATGCAATTGTTTCAATAGGAAGACATGCTTCAAAGAATAGTTCTTTTTCAAAATCCCTTGAAGGTGTTTTTTCTGAATTAATGAGTTCTCTTACAAAGGTTTCATAGGTTTCTTTGTTCATGGGAATATTGAGGTAATCTGCCTCTCCATCAACGTTATCTGCATATCGGTCGGCAAAAAAAGCACAATTGTAATCGACGGAATCAGCATCAATGACTGGAGCAATAGCATCATAGAAATATAAGGAGTTTTCTCCTGTCATGGATTGAATCTTTTCTGCAAATTCATTGTCGGTAACAGGTCCTGTGGCAATGATGTTTATCGCATTTTTATCCAGAGTGGCAACTTTTTGCTTTACAACAGTTATATTTTCATGTTCTTTGAGGGTTTTTGTAATGAGAGAAGAAAAAAGCTCCCTGTTAACGGAAAGGGCATTTCCTGCTGGAACACGGGTTTTATATGCTACCTCCATTATTAATGACCCAACAATCTCCATTTCTTTTTTCAACAGTCCAACGGCATTTTCCACTTTGGAGGAACGAAATGAATTAGAGCAGACTAATTCCGCAAAATGTGCTGTTTTATGAACCTCTGTTTGAAATTCAGGTCTCATTTCATAGAGGTTTACCTTAATTCCTCTTTGTGCAATTTGGTATGCTGTCTCTGAACCAGCCAAACCAGCACCAATAATATTTATTGTTTTCATGTTAATTATAGAAGTGGAGAAAGACTTTTTAATAGTAAAACAGATTTCACTTCTGACTGTTCTTTATAAGATTGATTGATTATTCAAGGGTTATCGGAAAGTTTATCGTAAAGGTAGTGCCTTTCCCTAAAGAGCTCTCACACTGTATTATGCCACTACGTTTTTGATGAAATCACTGCCAATTTTTAGAAAAAAATTTATTTATTGCTGAGAAGGAAGTTAAGAATAGCTTTTTGAACGTAAAGTCGGTTTTTCGCCTGAGTATATACAATAGAGTTTTCTGATTCGAGAACATCAGGGGTAATTTCCTCATTTTCATGAGCTGGCAGACAATGCATTACAACATAATTTTCCTTACAATGGGATAAAAGCTCTTTATTAACCTGAAAACCTTTAAAATCTTTTAAGCGTTTTTCCTTTTCTTCCTCCATACCCATACTAATCCATGTATCTGTATAGATAACGTGAGCATTTTTCACCGACTCAACCGGATTAGAGGAGAGTTTAATTGAAAAACTGTCACCAAAGTTTTCTTTTTGAATTTTTTGGGCATTCAGCACAGTTTCATTTGAAGGAGCATATAAATCAGGAGTACATGCAGTAAAGCTAAAGCCACCTAAGGCTGCACCATTGAACAGAGAATTGCAAATATTGTTGCCATCACCAACATAAACAACATTAATGTTACTCAGGTCATGAAACCTTTCCTTAATCGTAAAGACATCTGATAATATCTGGCAGGGGTGATATGAGTCAGTAAGTCCGTTAATTACAGGTATTTCAGCACTTTTTGCCAATTCAACAATTTCCTTTTGGTCATAGGTGCGAATTAAAATGCCATCAAGGTAAAGGGAAAGAATTTTTGCTGTTGCTTTAATTGATTCCCCGTGGTCAAGCTGCAAATCATTACGGTTGTTATAGATAGCATAGCCGCCTAGCTGGTGCATTCCAACTTCAAAAGAAAGCCGGGTGCGGGTAGATGTTTTACTGAAAATCATTCCCAGGGTTTTGCCCTTTAAAGGTTGAGAAAGATTGCCAGTTATTGCTTCATTTTTATATGCTTTACCTTTTTCAAGTATGCTGTTAAATTCGTCTTTATTCAGGTCAAGCAGTGTTAGCAGGTCTCGTTTCATAATCTATGTATTCGGTAAATTTTATCGTGAATTCAGTTACCTT
>JADGAW010000395.1 GCA_015231815.1 Nitrospinota bacterium | reverse complement strand
CATGCGAAAAATACAAAAAAGCAACGGACATTAAAAAGGACAAGCATGAAGCATTCTACAACTGGGGAATTGCGTTAGGAGCGATCGCCGAACTAAAGGAAGGAAAACAAAAAGAACAATTCCTCAAGGAAGCATGCGAAAAATACAAAAAAGCAACGGACATTAAAAAGGACAAGCATGAAGCATTCAACAACTGGAGTGGGACTTTAATACTTCTTTCCTATATAAAAAAGGGAAAACAACAACAGGAAGCTTTACGAAACGCCATTGAAAAAGCCAAAAAAGCCAACGAAATAAAGGAAGGAGAAGGATGCTACAATATAGCCTGTATCCATTCCCTCCTTAATGAATCCGAAGAGGCTCTCCATTATCTGGAAAAAGCTATTGAATATAACCCTTCCTATAAAAAAGATGCACAGGGTGACGGTGACTTTGCTCCGTTGAAAAGCAACAAAAAATTAAACAAGAAGTTTGAAGAACTCTGCACATAAAAGAAGCAGGGGAGTACATCTCTATGCTGCTTTTTTCTTGGCATCCTTGTCAATTTTTTCCTTTACCGACTGGGTAATTAACTTAGACCGGGAAGGTCGTTGGGAACGAAAAAGGGTGGTTCCGGCAAGTCTAGTATCGTGAAAATCCGCATCACATTTATAACAATACCAATAGTATCGTTTTTCCTCCACCTCAGCAACTTTACTTGATTGACGGTAAATCATGTAGCATGAAACGCCAAGCACTAAGCCAATAAAAGGCTTTAACAGCATCAGGAGAATGGTAAATAAAAACAGGCTGACAACGGCAACATAACCTCCGATTAACGCTCCTGCATTATATTTAAATTTCAGGAAAGTATAAACCTTTTTACATTTCGGACATTGTTTTGCTTCAATTATTTCAGCAGCCATTTTTCCATTTCTTAGATATTCATATTACTTTTGGAACTGTGCAATTGCCTTTTTCGCCTTTGCCTTGATTTCTTCAGGAATATTTTCTTCCTCAAGTCGCTTCAATTCGTTGATTGCCAGACTTTTATCTCCCATCATTCCGTGACTGACAGCTACCATTAGTTTTGCATCGTAGTACTTATTTTCCTTTGGATAACTTTCAATGACCACCTGAAAGTTTTTAATTGCTTCAGTAAAGGAATTTAACTGAAACTCGTTCATTCCTCTCCAGTAATAAATATTATCCTGAAGATCCATCTTCGCCTTTCCGATGATGAGGTTGTTTAAAAGCTTGAGGGATTCCTGATAACTTCCAGCCGTGTAAAAATCAATTGCTTTCGTATAGTTTTGTTCCAGCATTTGTTTATCGGTAAAAATCGGTTTTTTCTTCATACTCGCCATTTCTTTTGCTTTCTTTTTTCTCATTGCCCTCTTCATTGCAAGCTTTTTCTTGAGAAACTTTTCCATCTCCTTATAGAGCTTTTCAATATCGTCGTCCTGATCAGTAATATCAACTTCAAGGTTATTAATTCGGCTGATATAGTCCATTCTGGCACCAACAAGTTCCTGTTCCAAAGCCTCTATTCTTTCTTCAAGCTTTTTTGTCTGGGCGGCATGTACCATTGCTTCATCATTAACTGCAGCTTTTTCATTCTTTACAACATCAACCTTTTTTTCCGTGAAATTCGAAACCCTTACTGCTTCACAGCCACTTCCAACAATGAGAAATGCAAAGAATATTATGAGTTTTTTCATTTCTTTCCCCCCTCACTCTTAACCTTCTTGGATTCCATACTTTTTAGCTTCTTTTTTAATGTATCCACGTCTTTTTTTACCTTATTAAGTTCATCTTTTGTTACCAGACCCATAGAGCTTACGAGTTTCTTTACTTCTTCCTGTAACCTTTTTTTTTTTTTTTTTCGGTTTTCCTCAAATTTTTCTTTAGCTACTTTTACAAACTCTTCCCCTTCCTTTTCTTTTGCCTCCCCCTGTTTCATAAAATCTTCCAGAATTTCGCTGTATTTTTGTTCTGAATAACTTAAAACTCCAAGCCCTAACAGGAACGCTTTCCTTAAATCATTTACCATCTCTAACCTCCTCGTTAAATAATCTTTAATATATAATTAATTCAAACAGTTATTTTATTGTAACATCTTAATAAGGCAGAGGTTACCCAAGAATTGCCTTAAGTTT
>JADGAW010000394.1 GCA_015231815.1 Nitrospinota bacterium | reverse complement strand
GTTTACAACCCCCAAAGGGTCACTTTCCTTATAAATATAAAGTTTCCTTTTATTGAATAAAGTGGAAACAATAATGTCTCCATTTCGAGGAATGGCTCTTTCGAAACTTGACCTAGGAACTTCATCAACATAGGAATCTTTATCCGTCCTTACGAGAGAACCCTCTTTAATGTTTCTGCCTCCAATCAGCAAATATTTACCACTTTTTTTGCGTTCGTTAGGTTTTGGTGAAAAACCAGGAAGCACACTACTTAAATCAGCAATCTTTTTTATTTCTGTTTTCATACCAACCTTAATTTATCTTCAAGATTTTCAAACCCAACGCCTTGCATCACCTGACTTTTTCGGAGCGAGGAACGAGCGCAGAAAAAGTTCAGTGTGAATGCAATTGTTATGCGCTCTCTCTACCAAGTTCATTCAGAATTTTAATCCATGTTCTTAGTCTATCTGACATAATATGTTTCTTAGAAAGTGCGAAATTTCTGATTTCTTCAGTATCGAGACAATGAACATTTTTTGAGGTTCCACCAGTATATTCGCCATGTGTTGTAAACAGGTAAACCTCACTTGATAAGCTCGAATAGTCGTCAACATTCAAATTAACATACCCTTGCTTCACCTGTGCAACGGCTGTCTTCTCTGTATCTATATGTTTTAATACAAATTCATAGGCTGCTGTATCTACTTTACAAGAACTAGGAATCATTCGATAACCCTTTTCTTCTTGCAGAAAGATGCCAACAATATCTTCGCAGTCATCTGAAGAAATGAGGGAAAATAAATCTGCACTTACTGGTTGCAAGGAATAGTGATGTTTTTCAGATAGGGAATTAAAAAGATATTGCGAATAAAGGCGTACACTATCATCGTCAACAGCTTGTACTGTGCGGCTTGGAATAAAACTATTTACAACTTTACCTGGTACTGAATCAATTTCTCCCACTTTCTTCCAATCGCACTCACGAATATTAACAACATCTGCTTCTCTATATTCCAAATCACCCCGATAAGTCCAATCGCTTGTAATTCGACCGAGATAGTAAATACCGTCCCAATCTCGCGTCCAGCAAAGATCGTTTACTTGCATTCGATTTTTTATTGCGTTTACTGCTGGCCACCAACCTTTATCCCCTTCGTTGTAATACCCTTCCTCACCAAGTTTGTAATAATTGTCCCAAGTCATTTCTTCTTCCGAATCAACAGGCCAGCCTACACCCAAAATGTCCCTATTGATACAAAACTTACGAGGATCAACGCTTTCGGATGCAGCAGTTTTAATGTTGAGTCTCCATATATTCGTCATGTTTTATTCTCCTTCTTCGGCTCCTTATGCGTATAAAGTTGAATCTGTGTGGCAAAAAAACGTAGCGTGGTTTGCTGAACGAGCACTTGTTATGCACCGAATAAGACATCGTATGTGGTAGCAAAGTAAAAATGGTCATTCTCGCTGACTTTGTATTCACTTTTATCAGTTAAATATCCCCAGAAAGTACCAAAAGTAGGATCTTTACTTAAATCACCTGGTGAATAAATATCTGATTGATATAGTATTGCGGCACTGGGCTGAATAAAGCCTACAGCAATAAAGCAGTCACAAACAAACTCAGAACAAAAATATCGGTGCTTGTCAGTTGATGCAGGAACTAAATAGCCATTAAAGAAGCTATTTAATTTTTCATAAACGTTTGCCTCATGCAGTTCTTTCCTATTCTTGAATTTGAGTATTCCATTAAAATTATATTTAGCCTCACTTTCGACAACTTTATCTATGAATAACTTTAAAGCAGAAATTCTGTCATCACCTGCCCATGCATCAGGTTGACGAACCACAGCAACATGCCCGTACCTCGATACTAAATCAGGGACGTTGACCTTCTCTATCTTTCCTTTCTTAATTCCGTTTTTAGCTGTTGATTCTGCAGCCATTGAATCTCCATAATAAATTGCTGCATGGCAATACTCACTATCAGTTACATCGTGTATTTTTTTGGCAATAAAATCTTTTGATGGATTGCAATAACATAAAAGAACATCTCCCGGTTTCAACTCTGCGATATCTCGAAAATTAGTATTCGGTTGCATATGTCTTTTCATTATTTATATGCGCATAACGATTAGAATCACCCGTGAAACGGAGCT
>JADGAW010000393.1 GCA_015231815.1 Nitrospinota bacterium | reverse complement strand
TCTATAGCCTGATATGCTTTTTTCGATAATCTTTGAGGTTGATCTGCCCAAAAAAGAATGACATGAGTGTCACAAATTGCTTTCACCCGCTGACCAGTTTTGAGAAATAGAGCTCATAACATCACCGACAATTACTTTTCCTCTCTGTTTCAGCAATCTTTCCTGAGCAGCACTTGCTTTATCTTGATCCGGTACAAGACGAGCGATTACTTTACCATAGTTCAAGAGCTGAAACTCTTCTCCTAAACCAACTTGCTTCATATAGTCTGGCAAGTGCTTGCGAAATTCCGTAACATTAACCTGCTGCATTTCTCCTCCGGTGTTGTACATTTTTCATGTACATTATAGTTCTTCATCTCCTTCTGTCAAAAGATCTTTTCGTCTTTGGATGAAAGGTTGACCAATCAAAATCATCTTCTCCTTTAGCCTTTTTGGAGTTCTTTGAGAACTTCTTTGGTTACCAACTCAATTAATTTGGCGTCCTGATTTCCAGAACTACAGGAAGAAACTGATGGTTGAAGCGGCTGTGGAGTTGGAAGGTTCATACCTCCTTCGGGACAAACGTTGCAGCCGTTACATTCGGTATTAATTTTCTTTTGAGGTAAGCCAAGCTGTTTACTTACATCCATTAGTTTGTTCATCTGCTCCTCATTTAAGGGATGCACTTCGCCAAGCTGTCTTGCCTTATGGGTTATTTCCGCCACATGTTCCATCCGCTCGAGGGTATTGTATGCCTCAAAAATTGTTTTTCCAACGGTGAGGGAGCCGTGTCGCTCAAGAATTACCCCATCATAATCCTGAATTAACGTCTCAATTGATTTTGGCACTTCATTGGTTGTCGGGGTTGAATAACCAGCAGTTGGAATACTGCCAAGGGTAAAAACAACCTCAGGCAACAAACACTTTGCCAAGGTAACTCCAGCAAGGGAAAAGGCAATACAAAGGGTGGGATGAGCATGAACAACGGCGTTAATTTCTGGTCTTTGTTCATAGCAGGTAATGTGCATCATCAGCTCGGATGAAGGTTTTCTACTTCCACTCAGAAGTTTACCCTTCATATCAGTAACAACTAGATCCGATTCCGTCATAAACCCTTTATGAATTCCCGAAGGGGTGGTCAGGATTCTGTCCCTTCCCAGTTTCATGCTTACATTTCCGTCAGTTGAGGAAATCCAGCCTCTTTCGTGAATTCTTTTACAGATATCAACGATATTTTTTCGTGCTTCCCGTTCATTTACAAACATAGTTATCGCATTAAATGTTTATTCTTTTTTCTTGAGAAGGTATTTTACTTCGTCAGCAATAATTTCCGGTGCTGTTCCATAAACAAATGAATCGCTAAAAATACCTTGCGGATTAACAAGATATATTGTTGATGTATGAGAAAAACCATATCCAAGCTCAGAGTTTACCAGTTTTTCTTTGGAATACATTACCCCAAACTTGGCAGCAACCTTAGCAACTTCCTCCTTGGTGCCGGTAATACCAAGAATATTCGGATGAAAATAGTGACCATATTCCTTTAAGGCAGGTAATTTGTCCCGCTCCGGGTCAATGCTGATAAAAAGTCCCTGTACATTTTTAAGCTCATCCTCTGAAAGTAACGAAAAAGCGTTGGTCATTTCCATCATTCCAACAGGACACGCATTGGTGCAGGTAGTGAAACCAAAGAACATTAAAACAACTTTTCCCTTGAAATCACTGAGTGAGACCGGACCATCAGCGGATTTCAAGGTGAAATCACCGCCTTGTGGGTTTGCCACATAAGTGGTGGTTTTCTGAACAACTTTATCTTTCTGAGGTGGTTTGCTGGCTTGAGAATTTTTATATACCAAGTAACCAATGCCTCCAATCAGCAAGAAAATAAAAAGAAGAATTATATATATGGGAGCGTTTGAAGCAGATTTTTTTGTTTCGGGCATGATGAAAAAGGTTTTTATCAAAGAGTACTTAATATTTTTCACCTATTATAGTTGAAAGCTCTTAAAGGGTGAACTTAAACATTTTGATTGCATCATTACATTTTTTTGAAATGATTTAATTACATAACTATCCAAAATGTTCAATGTATAAATTACATATCTCGTATAGCAAAAACTATTTTAATTGCGTAATCGCAACTACAAATACAAATAATAAATTAATTAAAT
>JADGAW010000392.1 GCA_015231815.1 Nitrospinota bacterium | reverse complement strand
CCTATGGGTAAGATCGATCATGTCGTAGTCCTTATGCTTGAAAACAGGTCTTTCAACTGCCTTATGGGTTATCTTTATGATGATCAAAATAAACCAAAGCATTTTGTTACTTCCCCAGATACGAAGAATCCCGTATTCAATGGTGTTGCCGACAAAGAATTATATAACTTCGATAATAATGGCAATAAAATCAACGTTCATAAAGCTCCATACGAGACGCAACTTGATATGACATTCCCAAATCCGGATCCCGGCGAGGAATATGATCATGTCATGACTCAAATGAATAAGGGTAAAAACGCTGATGGCAAAAAAATGATGGGTTTTGTTCAGGATTACATTGATGCCATGCAAACTGCTGATGGCTGGATGGAAGAGAAAAATCCTACGATAGAAGAGTATTCCCGAATACTGGGATGCTATCCCCCGGAAGCAACGCCGGTTTTAAGCGGACTGGCTCGTGACTTTGCTGTCAGCGATGAATGGCATTGTTCTGTTCCCAGTCAGACATTCTGTAATAGATCCTTTTTTCATTCTGCTTCCTCCCATGGTTTTGTGACAAACTCCGATTATGTGAAATGGATAAATAACGATCAAAAAACCATCTACAATCTTTTATCGGAAAATAACATTGATTGGAGAGTGTATTGGGATATTCAGGATGTGTTTGGTTCATTGACACGGTTAATCCATCCACCGCTTTATTCCAAAAGGTACGATAGTAATTTCAGGTCATATGGTCATGACTATAGAGCGGAAGAGGATCCGGCACAAGACCGTTTCAGGAAAGATTGTGCCGTAGGAGATTTGCCAGCTTATACTTTTATCGAACCAAGGCTATTTTTCAACCATAACGACATGCATCCGCCTGTATTTTCCAATACGATGATTGATTCAAGCATTCTTGCCGGAGAAGAATTGGTAAATAAAGTCTATGAAGACCTCTTTATTCATGGTAAGAAAAAGGACTCAACTCTTTTGATAATCACCTTTGATGAACATGGTGGTTGTTACGATCATGTTTATCCTCCGAAAACAGTCCCACCCGTAAAAAATCCAACATACCCATTACAGGAGAATTTTCAATTCGACCAAATGGGGGTCAGGGTTCCAACCCTTATGATTTCCCCATGGATTAAAAAAGGGACTGTTTTTCGTTCCACAGAACCGGGAAAGGCTTTGGAACATACTTCAGTGATTAAAACCGTTTGTGATTGGCAGAAAAAACTGAATGGAAAACATCTGACAGACAGAGACCTTTACTCCCCTGATTTTGCGGCAGTCCTTAACGCTAAGGAAAAAAGAAGCGAGATGCCCATTTACATAGCAAGAGAATACGTTCCCGCCCCGGAACCTCATGCGGGATTATCTTTAAAGGCAAAATTTCAGCGATTGTTAATATCCTGGATTGTCGGACTTATAATGCGAATTCCCCCAGAGGATGCTGCTGAGGTCGGATGCATTCTTCGCTTTATTATCTCAGTTGTCAAATGGTTTTTACGGCTCATCTTCCCCAAAAAGATGAGTTATCTCTCAAATCTTCAAAAAGGGATTCTTGATTTTATTTTGAAAAGTTGATATCGTTGGAAGTTAGTTTTTATGTTTAAAAATATCCTTTCCCCTTCTTCTCCAATGTGCAACTTACGATCTTCGTGAATACTTTTAACACTCCTTGGAATACAATATGGGATGTCGGGGGGATTTATTGCATGCAGATCTATGGTTCTTTTTACAACTATCATCCACATGTTCACGTCCTTGTATGTTCTGGTTTGGAAAATGGCGGGGGTTTTTTATGAAGCGAAACACGTTTTCTCAAAACTCATTGGCGAGTTTTTCAGGAACCGGTTGCTTCAGTTCCTTGTTGATGTCATCACTGACGAACTTAGAGTTTTGCTCTTGACCTGAAATCATAACTCCGGTTTTAATGTTCATGCCGATTAAAGGCAATGTCATTAACTTAAAGACTAAAATATTGGGAAAAAACCAGATACACGTCATGCTGAACTTGTTTCAGCATCTACGTGACTTGTGAATAAGGAGCATTCTACGAATGCATATTTTTTTCTGGGGTCCTGAATTAATTCAGAATGACAGTCTGTTAGTCTGTTTTTAAAAGATCCAAGGGACTAATGATTTCTTTGTCAAGCGACTCAACT
>JADGAW010000391.1 GCA_015231815.1 Nitrospinota bacterium | reverse complement strand
AAGAAACATTTATGATTTCTCATTTTAAAAACTATTTTAAGGAAAAGAAATGAAAAAAACGATTGCTATTGTGGCGTTATCAGCCATGACTTATTCAGGAGTAGCATTTGCTGAGTCTTCAAGAGACTATATCAGCATTGTTGGTTCTTCTACTGTTTACCCTTTTGCAACTGTAGTTGCTGAACAATTTGGAAAGACAACAAAATTTAAAACACCTAAAATCGAATCAACCGGTTCAGGCGGCGGTTTAAAACTTTTTTGTGCTGGCGTAGGTGTTTCACATCCTGATATTACCAATGCTTCAAGAAGAATTAAAAAATCAGAAGTAGAAAAATGTGCAAAAAACGGCATTAAAGATATCGTTGAAGTAAGAATTGGTTATGACGGAATTGTTATGGCAAACTCAAAAGATGCTGAGCAAATGAAAATCGATAGAAAAGATATCTTTCTTGCTCTCGCTAAACAGGTTCCCGGTAAAAAAGAAGGAGAGCTTATTGCCAACCCTTACAAAACATGGCACGATGTTAACCCATCACTTCCAAACGTTAAAATCGAAGTACTTGGACCTCCTCCAACTTCAGGAACAAGAGATGCTTTCGCAGAACTTGCTATGGAAGGTGGATGTAAAAAATTCGATTGGATTAAAGCAATGAAGAAACAAGACAAGAAGAAATATAAAGCTCTTTGCCATGGAATTCGTGAAGACGGAGCTTATATTGAAGCTGGTGAAAACGATATTCTTATCGTTAAAAAACTCGAAGCAAACTCAAAAGCTTTTGGTGTTTTCGGTTACTCTTTTCTTGATCAAAATGCCGACAAAATCCAGGGTAGCATAATTGAAGGCGAAGCTCCTACCTTTGAAAATATCGCTACGGGTAAATATCCAGTTTCAAGACCACTTTTCTTTTATGTTAAAAAAGCACACTCAGGCATGATTCCGGGTATTAAAGAGTACCTTGCTGAATTTACCAGTGATAGAGCTTGGGGTGAAGAAGGTTATCTTGTTGATAGAGGGCTTATCCCAATGTCAGCAGCTGAAAGAACTAAGTTTAAAGCTGATGCAATGGCTTTAACTCCTTTCAATCCAGAGGAACTTTCCAAGTAATTTATTTATGAGGCCGACGTTGTGTATCAGCGTCGGTCTCTTTTTACACTATACATATTTCTAACAGGAAAAAGCGCCAAAGAAAAAGTAAATATCTGACACTTTTACGTTGAAAGATTTTTAAGAAACTTCTTGCCATATTGTTTAAAAGGAAAATATGACGAGAAGCTTCTTAAACTTTTGCCAGATTAATGGTTACTACTTTTCCTCTCAGTCTTTTTACATAAATACATGAACTTTTTCACGCTTTTTACCATTATCCTGATTTTGACAATGTTCGGGTTTTATCTCGGAAAAAGCCGTTCACGTCTTGTTACTCAAGGAAATACACAACAACTCCACTCACTTCCTGCTTACTATGGAAGTTACGTTGCGCTTTGGTGTGCCATCCCTGCATTGTTTATTGCAATATTATGGTCGGTTGCTGAACCTTCCATTATTATGAACATTGTTGTATCCCAGTTGCCGGATGAAGTCAGAAATATACATGCTGACAGAATGACTCTGGTTGTTAATGACATTAAAAACATTGCCTCAGGAAATATTTCAAGTAAAGCTCCTGACTCCACTATGGTAGCAGCGGCAAATCACTACAATAGTTTAAAAGGAATAAGTTCATCTTCGAAGTTAGTTATTGCTCTCGTTATTGCAATCATGGGGATTGTTTTTGCCCGCAATAAAATCAACGTTAAATTCAGAGCAAGAAATCAGGTTGAAAAAACTTGTGACTTCATTCTGCTTGGATGTTCAACTATTGCAATTTTTACAACAATTGGTATTGTCTTTTCAGTTTTATTTGAGTCTATTCGCTTCTTTCAGCAAATTCCGCTGTATGAATTTCTCTTTGGACTCGAATGGAGTCCCCAGATGGCAATTCGTAAAGACCAGGTAGGTTCAGAAGGTGCCTTTGGTGTTATTCCCCTTTTAACAGGGACATTGTTGATTTCAACAATTGCAATGCTTGTTGCCGGGCCTATCGGTATTCTTTCAGCTATTTATATGTCCGAATATGCCTCCAGTAGTTTTAGGTCAATTGTAAAACCTCTTTTGGAAATT
>JADGAW010000390.1 GCA_015231815.1 Nitrospinota bacterium | reverse complement strand
ATGTTTAATGAGTTTAATCGTATAGATATTGTCCCAGTATTAATCGTGTTTAACGAGAATCAAAACGAGGAAGAATTATAAACGATATTGGTAAAAAATTAAATTGCACGTCTTTTTCAAAACCAGACAAATTTGTACATAACTTATAGAGTAATAAATTTTTTATTACTAATTTACTTGAGGTTGTAGCATCTTGGTATAAGGTTTACTCATTTAAAACAGCAATGATCTGATTATTAAATAAAGGTAATTCAAATTTGAGGGTATCCCTCTAGAGCCCTTTTTTCATTAACAATCTTTTTTACATATTTTGAGGAATCTTTTGCATCAATCATTTTTCGATTAACCTTCTTCCATGGTTCATAACCATATTTTTTTAGATATGATTCAAATAATGGTTGAAAAAATGCCTCGTCATCATCTAAGAACCAGTTTTTCCAATCCTCACTTTTTTTTGTTCGTATTACCCTTCTGTATTTTTGGTCTATAGTAGTGTTGTTTAAAAGTTTAAATCCCAGATACTCTTCAACTTCTCTAAGTTTATTTTCAATCATGTCCTCATATTTGATGGTAAAACAGTCAGCATTCGACAATTTTTCGCTAAAAAGAAGTGATTTTCTAATATAGTCTTTATAAAATGGTAGTGAAACTTTGTTGTTGGTTAATGCTCCCAACAGTTCAATGACAGAAAGAGAGGCTGGGTTTTCCTCTTTCTTCTCCAAGAGTGATAAACATTTTAAGATATACTTCTCTTCCATCCTCCAAAGATAGTTAAACGCTCCAGTGTATAAAAGAGAACTAACAATAATATCCCGTGGATCTCTAACGATAAGAACTTTTTTTATGAAAAAGTCATTAATTTTTTTCAAATACTTTTCATCAACAGGAATCAAAATCTTGGCAATAACATTGTCCTCCATGGAAATCTTTTCAGCAATTTCTATTGCTTCTTTAGGCTCAAAGAAATCTTTGTGTTTTTTAGGGAAAGAATTCTTAATTCTAAAATAAAGCGCAGTTGTGCCGGATTTTCCAATTCCGAGAACAACAATTCTTTCTGGTTTTTTCATGATTATTAATAGAGGTCAGAGTCAGCCATGGTACAGTAAAAATTTGCATTGCACCAGTCTTCATCAAGGTTTGGATGAAACGACCTAAAGACTGGTTCCATTTTTGGGTCTTTTTGCATTTCAGTAAATCCCAGTTCCTTCATTAAGAAAAGTGCCTTAACCGCAGAGGAAAACCATGTTGAAACGCTTTTGATCCCATTCCAACGAAGTATATCAATAATCTCCCCCCAAAAGCTACAGCTTGCTTGAAGGGAGGGAGGAAAATGAAAGTCCACAAGAAATGCCTCGTTACTTCTTATTAATACAACAATATAACCGGAAACTTCTTTGCTCAAAAAGGGCGAATATGACCAAATTTGATATTTTTGGGAAGGGTTATTCACAAAACGCCAATTAAGAAATGAAGCGTCTCTTACAGGAGAAAAAGAGCGTTTATTTTTTTCCTTATTCCATAGTTCATCAAATCTATTATCAAATGTTTCAACTTGGTTGACTTTTCCTGTAGCTCCGGTTTTTTGGTGCTGATAACCACTCAATTCAAGGCGACAAAAATGCCAATGGGAAAATTCACGGTAGTTCATGGTGAGTTTTCCGAGTTTTGTATGACGTGAATTAGGAAAACCAAAACAAAAGGGCATTTTCCCCGGTCCTGTCCAAGCATCAAAAAATTCCTGCGCCGTTTCAACAATAAGGAGCTTCCTTCCCTCTCTTGCTCCTCGGTAATGTGGAGCAGTAAAAATGTCGCGAACATTTCCGATGAAAATTTCCTCGTTATTTAAAATGGCTCTGTTTATCAATGCGGCGTAATGAGCTGCTACTTCCCCCGTTTCTGACCAACCAAGCATTATTCTTGCTCCGGAAGTGGTGTTGCGGTAAATCCAATTCCATTCTGCTTCTTCTCGTTTTCTAGGAAAGGTTTCAGAAAAATATTTTAGAATTTTATTCTCATCACCTTCCTGATAAGGTTTTATTGAGAAACTCCTGCTAAAACTTCTTGGCTTAATGTCTCCTGAAGAGGTGAGAATATTGCCTTCAAAGTCAGAAGCTGGTTTGAAAGGAAAGCGTTTCATCGGAGAAAGAAATGAGTTTATAGATTGAGGATTTTTGTCCCAA
>JADGAW010000038.1 GCA_015231815.1 Nitrospinota bacterium | reverse complement strand
AAAATTGTCAGAATAAATCCGGCTTTTACGAATATAACCGGATTTG
Organism: Nitrospinota bacterium; assembly: GCA_015231815.1. Taxonomy (GTDB): domain Bacteria; phylum Nitrospinota_A; class JADGAW01; order JADGAW01; family JADGAW01; genus JADGAW01. The sequence goes on along the minus strand of JADGAW010000038.1, from coordinate 13,201 downwards.
AGGAAAAGGACGCTCTGGGAAAAAACCATCGATTTTCCAAATCAGGAAGACACGACAAGGCGTTTTATGAAAGAATGTGGCGGGATATTAAAGAAAAGGATCATTGGGAAGGGGAAATATGGGATAGAAAAAAGAATGGAGAAATATACCCCAAATACCTTTCCATAAACAGCATAAAAAACAGTTTTGGAAAAGTCGAGTACTATATTGGTATTTTTAGAGACATTACCCAAAAAAAGGAAACGGAAAAAAGGCTCCACAATCTTGCCTTCTATGACCCTCTGACAAACCTGCCCAACAGAAGTTTTTTTCATGAGCGTATGAAACATGACATTGATGTTTCTGAGAGAAATAGAAGTATGATGGCTCTTTTTTTCATTGATTTGGATCGTTTCAAACAGGTAAATGACACATTGGGACATGCTTCAGGGGATGACCTTCTTGTAGAGATCTCCCAACGAATCAAGTACACATTACGAAGCTCGGACACTCTCTCAAGACTTGGCGGTGATGAGTTTACCGTGGTTGTCATGAATCTGGAGCACCCGGAGGATGCAGGAACCCTCGCTCAAAAAATTATAGATGTAGTTGAGAAGCCCATTACCTTAAAGGATCAGGAGGTATTTGTCGGTGCCAGCATCGGCATAGCGGTTTATCCAGATGATGGTAATACCATTGAGACCCTGACCAAAAAGGCTGACACTGCAATGTATCGTGCAAAGGAAAGTGGCAGGGGAATATTCAGGTTTTATTCTGAGGAAATGTCGGTACAAAATGAAAAACGGCTTCTTCTGGAAACCATGCTGAGAAACGCAGTTTCCAACGAGGAGTTTGAGTTGTATTATCAACCGAAAATTAATCTGAACAGTGGAAAAATTATTGGATCAGAAGCCCTCATACGCTGGGTTCATCCAGAAAAAGGAATCATTAACCCAGGAGACTTCATCCCCCTTGCAGAAGAAACAAACCTTATTCTCGACATAAGTAATTGGGTTATAAGAGCGGCATGCAAAAACCAAAAGGAATGGCAGAAAAGTGGTCGTGAGATGTTGACTGTCGCCCTCAACCTTTCAGGTAAGCAGTTTGCCAACACAAACCTTGCAGAAGAAATTTTAGCAATTGTTCTGGAGCACGACTTGAATCCACAATATATTGAGCTTGAGATTACAGAAACCGTTGCCATGGATGATATAGAAAAAACCATTGAAATTCTTAGAAATTTACGTAAGGCTGATTTTTCCCTTTCCATTGATGACTTTGGAACTGGCTATTCATCTCTGGCTTACCTTAAGAAAATGCCTATCACCAGCTTAAAAGTTGACCAGCATTTTGTAAGGGATATTGATGTTGATGCTGATGACCTGGCAATTGCCACCACCATCATATCGATGGGAAAAAACCTGAACCTGAAAGTTGTTGCAGAGGGAATAGAAAAAAAAGAGCATTACCGACTTCTCAAGAACCGCTCCTGTGATTTAGGGCAAGGCTATTATTTTAGTCAACCCCTTACTTATCAGGAATTTATTGATCTCGTTGATACAAATCCCACTTTTTCTGACAAATAGATTCGAAAGGTTTTTACCTTTTCTTCTTGCCAAACAACCTAAAGAAGAGCTATGATGTCACGTAATACCATTGAAATAAATTCTTCTCTATTTATACATTCTTTTGATTGTTTCTTCAGTAAAACTACTTACTGATATTATTAATTCTTACTAAAACTGTTATGAAAACAATATTAATTATGTTTATTGCTTTACTCTTCTCTGGCTGTGGAGATACACCAGAAAGTTATGTAAAAAAACTTAATGTCAGGAAAGCCACTGTTTCAATTAATCGTGAGGGAATGTTGTCTTTCAGTGTTGCAATTGTTAATAAAGGAGATAAAGGACTTTCTGATATTCCCATCCAATTAACCTGTAACGTTACGGTGACTGGTTCAACACCAAAAACCGAGACCTTTCGAACCGGACCATTTACTTCTGGAGAAAGGCGTATTGTCTCACATACCATGGGACCTTTTCCAGTGGGAATATACACACAGCCAAGCTGTAAATATTCAATTGCACACGTTGAATTTTAATCTTTGTCTGACCTTATTGCTGTTTTATATACAGCATTATTTTGCTTGAAAAAAGCCTGTTATCCTTGCACACACCTCCCCCTATAAAAGCAGTAAATGAATGAGAGAAATAATGTTTGAATCTCATATGAGAAAACATATAATGAAAGGTATCTTTATTATTAAGAAAACCCTTATAAATAATGCCCGTCAATAAAATCCTTCGGACTAACTCTGGGGCTTTGCCAGTGATCCTGCTTATTACGGTAACATCCCTTCTTGCATGGTATGCCATTTACACAATAAAGGAACGAATCAAGACAGAGAAAGCCCATATTCTTCAATCAGTGCTGGAAACAACTCACGCTTCCCTAAAATTATGGGTGGACGATCGAATACACGACATGATGGTGCAAACATCAAAGAAAGCGGTAGCCAAGCATACGAAAATACTTCTTGAGGCTCATAAACGGGGGGAAAAATTACTAAACCATCCAAGCCTTCTAAAGCTTCGCAACATCATGGAGCCGGAAATTAAAGCTCAGGAAGACCTTGGATTTTTTCTTATTGCCCCCGACTTTATCAGTATCGCTTCAATGAGGGACAAAAATATGGGGGCAAAAAATCTTCTTGCTGGCACGGGTTACCTCAATAAAATATTTGACGGGAAGCCACAACTGATACTTCCCATGAAGTCAGATGTCCCTGTCCCCAGAAAAGACGGCACCCTTTCTGTGGATGAACCAACGATGTTCATTGGAGTGCCATTCTATGACAACGGTAAGGTTATCGCCGCCTTTACCTTCCGTCTCAACCCCTCGAGGGATTTTTCCCGAATAATGACACTGGGAAGCATTGGCAGCTCAGGTTCAACCTATGGATTCAATGGAAAGGGTTTGCTTATCACGGAGAGCCGTTTTGACAACCAGCTTCGTGATTCCGGATTTCTGAAACAGAATGAACGGGCTATCCTCAAAATTGCAATACGGGATCCAGGAAGGGATATCCGAAAAGGCACAAAACCAATCACGACCAAAGGGGAATCTCCATTCACTCTCATGGCTCAAAGTGCTCTTGAAGGAAACGACGGGGGAAACTATGATGGATACCATGACTACCGGGGTGTCCCGGTAATCGGAATATGGAAATGGGACAAAGACCTGAACATGGGCTTTGCGTCGGAAATGAATATTGAGGAGGCGTATGACGTTTACTATACAACCCGTACCCTGACAATTGCAGTCATTGGAATAACCGTCACCATCGCCCTGTTCTTTGGGTTACGGCTCAGGAAGACCATAAAGCTGTCGGAAAGGTTGCGGAACGAAGCCATGGAGAACGAGGAACGCTTAAAAACCATCTTCCATGGGGTTCTTAATGGCATTGTGACCATCAATGGCATGGGAATTATTGAATCGGTGAACCAATCTGTTGAAAAAATATTTGGCTATAAACCAGAGGAACTTATCGGGAAAAACGTGAAAATACTTATGCCGGAGCCCTACTTTTCGGAACATGACGGCTACCTGAGCAATTACCGGAACACGGGAACTGAAAAAATCATTGGAAAAGGCAGGGAGGTTTTGGCGAAGAAGAAAAACGGGGAGGTATTTCCCATTCACCTGTCGGTCAACAGGATGCTTATCGGTGACACTACCATGTTTGCCGGAGTCATCACTGACATCTCAGAACGGGTAAGGAACGAGGAGGAGCTTAAAAATAAATCAGAGGAGATTGAATCCAGCAACCAATTTATGCAGGCAATCCTTGACGGAACATCCCATAGTCTTATTTCCACAGAGCTTGATGGAACAATCACTCTTTTTAACAAAGGTGCGGAAAAACTGTTGAACTATTCAGAGGAGGAAATGGTACATAAAACAACGCCTGCGATCTTTCATGATGGTTCTGAAGTTGTTGAACGAGCCAAAGTTCTTACTGAAGAGTTGGGTCGGGAAATCAAGCCAGGGTTTGAGGCGTTTGTGGCAAAAGTAAACGATGGTTCCATTGATACAAATATCTGGACTTATATTGCCAAAGACGGCGTGCGTATTCCCGTGGAACTGACCGTGACTGCACTGACAAACCTTCAGGGGGAAATTACCGGATATCTGGGGATAGCGACCAATATCGCTGAACGGATAAAAAGTGAGGAGGAGTTGAAAAAGGCAAAGGAACATGCAGAAATATCAGCCCAAAGACTCAATGAACTTCTTATTACCTCCGAAGAATTGAGGATGCAGGCACAGGAATCAAAAGAAAACGCTGAAAGGTTTGCAGAAGAAGCGAAAAAAGCCAGCATGGCGAAAAGCGACTTCCTTGCCACCATGAGCCATGAGATACGAACTCCCATGAACGGCATCATCGGGATGGCGACCCTGTTGAAGGACACCGACCTCGACGTGGAGCAGGCAGATTGCATCGAAACAATACTCTCCTCCGGTCAATCCTTATTAACCATCATTAATGATATCCTTGATTTCTCAAAAATCGAGGCGGGCAAGCTTGAGTTCGAGATCGGGGATCTGGACATTGAGCTGGCTGTTGACGGTGTGATACAGCTTTTTGTCCATAAAGCCAGAGAAAAGAATATCGCCCTGAAAACCTCCTACCCCAAGGACATTCCGCTTTTACGGGGTGATACCGGACGTTTGAGGCAAGTCCTTATGAACCTTGTCGGAAACGCCATCAAGTTCACGGAACAAGGTGAGGTTGCCGTCGAAGTTTCAATCACCAACAGCAATAACAATAAAGCAACAGTTCTTATAAAGGTCAGGGACACGGGGATTGGTCTGAGCGATGAGGAGAGGGAAAAACTTTTCAAGCCCTTCGTGCAAGCCGATAGCTCAACCTCTCGGCGTTATGGTGGGACGGGGCTTGGACTAACCATCTCCAGAAGGCTCGTTGAGTTGATGGACGGTTCCATTTGTGTCGAGAGCGAAAAAGGCAAAGGCTCAACCTTCTATATCGAAATCAAACTTCCCTTCAGCGAAACAGTAAGAGAAAAGGTGCTCAGGAAAAAGGAAAGGAAAACAGAGAAAAAAAAGATACAACTTAACAGGGAGGTGAAAATCCTTCTTGCTGAAGATAATCAGGTGAACCAAAAGGTCGCCTCCATGCAACTTCTGAAACTTGGATATGTTGCCGACATTGCTTCCAACGGCGGCGAGGTACTTCTCAGGCTTAAGTCAAACAGATATGACCTTGTACTCATGGACTGCCAAATGCCGGAAATTGACGGTTTTGAGGCGACACGGCGAATTAGGAAAATGGAAAAGGAAACCGGGGAAAGGTTGCCCATCATTGCCATGACCGCCAACGCCATGAAGGGGGATAGGGAACGATGTCTTGAGGCAGGCATGGATGACTATATGTCCAAACCAGTTGATATCGATGTTCTTGAAGATATGATTCTGAAGTACGTCGGGGAGAAGTCACCCATCATTAAACCGTCGAAACAGGATGCGGAAAGTGTGGAAAGTTCCGGTCCCGATTCAATTAACCATGCTACCATAGATAAGCTGAAAGCACTTGGGGCAGACGACACAGGTTTTTTCAAGGAGCTTGTCTCCGTTTTTCTCGAAAGTGCGGAAAAACATGTTGACGATCTGATGAAATGCCTGCCGGAAAAAAACGCCGGACACATACACCAAATATCCCATCCTATGAAATCCAGTTGCGCTAACATGGGGGCGATGAAGCTTGCTCACCTCTTTACGATGATTGACGATAAGGCGAAAATTCAGGATGTCAGTGATTTTGAATCATTGGCAAAACAGGTGGAGGAGGAGTTCATGTACGTGAAGAACGAGTTCCAGAAAATGCTTGAGGATTTGTAAAGGGTAGCTGAGGGTCAAGGAGGTTTACGAGATGTCTTGCAATTACATTTCAAACTTGTTTAACAAGCAAGTGTAATATACTATAAAATCAACTCATTATATTAGTGGAATAAATTAAGCATTAACTGCATGGAACCGGTTTCTCCCACCTTCCTTTGCCTGATAAAGTGCTCCGTCAGCTTTTTCCAGAAAACCCTTCCTGTCCCCGCCAATCTCAGGAATTGTTGTCGCCACTCCCAAACTGATGCTCACATGACTTGCCGCCTTAGAATGTTCATGGGGTATGTTCAGTGACTCTATATTGCTACGAAAGGTCTCAGCGATCGCTGAAGCTTTTTCCATGGGGGTGTTGGGAAGCAGTGCGACAAATTCCTCCCCGCCGTAGCGAGCGACCATATCAGTTGCACGGTGAAGAGATTCCTTAAGGGATGCGGCGACTTTTATCAAACAGTTGTCGCCTTCAAGGTGTCCGTAGTTGTCGTTATAATATTTGAAAAAGTCAATATCCATTAAAATCACGGAAAGTGGGGTCTTTTCCCTTGTTGCCCGTTGCCATTCCATCTCGAACATTTCATCAAACCGCCTTCGGTTGGAGATATTGGTCAGACCATCAATGATGGAGAGCCTTTCCAACTCCTCGTTCGCTTTAATGAGTTGTTTTCTCATACTGGCTATGCGCTCCATTGCCCTAACCTTCGCAGTAAGAACCATCTGACTCACTGGCTTCGTAATGTAATCATCCCCGCCCGCCTCTATGCCCTGGGCAAGATCCTCGTCGCTGTTCATCCCGGTAAGGAATATCACCGGAATCCATCCGACCGTCTCACATATTTTCCGGATTCTTTTAGCAGTCTCAAAACCATTCATGACCGGCATCATAACGTCCATCAAAACAAGGTCGGGGGTGTCCTTCTGAAACGCCTCAACAGCTTTTTCTCCGTTGACGGCTGTGATTACCTCATGTCCCATGACTTTAATGTACTGGGAAATCATGAGAAGTGTTGTGGGTTCGTCATCAACAACCAAAACTTTCATATTTTTTTTCTCACGTTGAATATGTATTGAATATTTAATTTATCTATTATCTTAACATTTACCAATAGATTTCAGAGCTTCATTTTTACTGTCAAATGACTTCAAAACTGACTCCAACCCAGTAACTTTAAGGGTACGTGCAACGAAGTCATTTACGTTGAGTAAATAAAGTTGAACATGAGACTTTTCCAGCTCTTTATAGCAAACCACCAGTGCATTAATAAAGGTAGAATTAATAAACTCCACTTTTTTCAGGTCAAGAAAAACAGAGCAAAGCTCTTCCTTATATTCTTCCCGAATAAACTGCATTAAACTACTTGCATATTTACATTTTTTCCAATCATTTACCATTACTACGATATATTTCTTTTCCCGGCATTCTTCTGTAATTTCAATCATACTATCCCCTTAAATAAAGGTTTAAAGCAAAAAAATACGTATCAATAAAGAGGACTGTAGAGCATATTTTAAGCCAAACAATCATGTGAGAAGTTATGTTTAATTATTTTATATTAAACAATGGCTTGCAGTCTTAATTTATCAGATTGATGATAGTGCTTAAAAAGTGTATTTTATTGCATTCGTGCAGTTTATTGCACACATCGAAGAAGGTGTTATTAATACAAATCACTATAACGGTAGATGGTAACTATAACTTTCCTGTAGAAGTAAACAAAGAGCTGGTAACAGCGTTGTATAATTATAAAATTTCTTTCTCTCATTTCACATTTATACTCGTTTATGGAAATTAGTCTGACAGGATATTCGGTGTCACACATGATAGCCGAAACAACAAAATCTATAATTTACCGGGGATACAGCGAGGCTCTTGGGAAAAACGTTATTATCAAGGCTCTTGCCGAAGAATACCCATCCAACCGTGACATCGCCCGCATCAACCATGAGTTCGAAATACTCAGCATGCTTGACATCAACGGAGTGACAAGGGTTCTTGCAAAGGAGACACAGGGTAATAATGTGTACCTTATTTTTGAGGATGCTCCGGGAGAATCTCTTGATAAGCTCCTTGACAAGGGGATACTTGAAACTCCCGATTTTCTTCGTTTTGCACTCAGCATTGCTGGAATACTGGGGGAGGTTCACCGGAAGAACGTCATCCACAAAGACATCAAGCCCAAGAACATCCTTTTCCATAAGGAAAGTAATCAGACAACGGTCATTGATTTCGGCTTGGCATCGGTGCTTGGGGATGAGGACAATACCGGAATAAACATAAACCTGCTTGAGGGTACCCTTAATTTCATCTCACCCGAACAAACAGGAAGAATGAACCGTTCCGTCGATTACCGAACTGACCTCTATTCTCTGGGGGTGACCCTATACAGAGCTGTGACAGGAAAACTTCCCTTTCATGCAGACGACCCGATGGAGCTTGTACACTGTCATATAGCGAAGAAAGCCGCAGTCCCTTCCGAGATTGACGGGAACATCCCTTCTATGGTCTCTGCCATTATTATGAAACTTCTGGAGAAGAACGCCGAAGACCGCTACCAGAACGCATACGGACTCAAGGCAGACCTCGAGGAGTGCATAAAGCAACTCAGGGAAAATGGGTCAATTAAGCCCTTCACTCTGGGAATGTTTGACATATCCGAGAGTTTCCATATTCCTCAAAAACTGTATGGCAGAGAGGGGGAAATTCTGGAAATAATGAAGGGTTTTAAGAATGCAGCACGAGGTTTGAAAGATATTCTTTTAATAAGTGGAGATTCAGGGGTCGGTAAATCGGCTTTGGTAAACGAAATATACAAGCCCGTTGTTGAGGGAAAAGGAAACTTCATATCCGGAAAGTTCGACCAATTTAAACGTGACATCCCCTATAACGCCCTTTTACAAGCTTTGGAAAAGCTCATCAAACAGATTCTCACAGAAGAAGAGGAAAACTTCGCCTACTGGAAGGAAAACCTTCTTGTGGCACTTGGTCAGAACGGACAGGTCATCATCGACTTCATTCCAGAGGTTGAGCTGGTAATTGGCAAGCAGCTCCCCGTCCCCACTCTTCCCCCAAACGAGGCACATAACAGATTTCTCCATGTCTTTCAAAGTTTTTTTAGGGCTTTTGCAAGAAAACTTCATCCTCTGGTTGTTTTTCTTGACGACCTGCAATGGGCTGACATGGCAACACTCAAACTCTTGGAAGCACTTGTCCCGCAACAGGAGACCCGTTATCTTTTTCTTATCGGCGCATACAGAGGAAATGAGGTGGCTCCTGAACACCCGCTTCAGCACTCTATCGAAAAAATCGAAGGCGAAATAGGTCTTATTGAGAAAATCATAGTGAATCCCCTGAAACAGGATGATGTTAGCCAACTTATTGCCGACACCCTTAAGTGCGGAAAGGAATCCATTGGTGCCCTATCCTCCCTTATCTATGAAAAAACCTCCGGAAATCCATTTTTTGTCAACCAGTTCCTCCGCAACCTTTACGACGAAAAAATCCTGTCGGTTGACACCGGAACAGGAAGGTGGGAGTGGGATATAAATAAGGTCAAGGACCTTCCCTCCACGGACAACGTCCTTGACCTTATGGCATCGAAGATAGACAAACTTCCTCCGGAGTCTCGGAATACCTTGCAGTATGCCGCTGCAATTGGTTCCCGGTTCGATTTGCATACCCTCTCGGTTATTGAGGAAAAAACACTCCTTGAAACAGCCCGTTCCCTCCTGGAAACAGTGGAAAACAAGCTTATCCTCCCCATTTCCACAACCGAGTTCATGTTTTTTTTGAACACGGGAAAAATCAATGAAGGTTCCAGCTATCCAGAATTACGTTTTCTTCATGACAGGATCCAGCAAGCGGCCTATTCTCTGGTCGAGGAACAACACAAGGAAGAGGTTCATGTAATGATAGCCCGGCACCTTAGCAAAAATCTCTCGGAAAAAGAAACCGGAGAGCATATTTTCGATATTGTGAACCACTTCAGCCGGGGAAAAAGCCTTATCACTGATGACGAGGAAGCACTCAGTGTAGCTCAACTCAGTCTCACAGCGGGGAAGAAGGCAAAGCTCAGTTCAGCCCACGAACAAGCCTTTACCTATATTTTATTGGGGGTTGAACTCTTAGGTGAAAAAGGCTGGAAACAACACTTCAATCTTACGCTGGAGCTTCACAACGAGGGGGCGGAAACCGCTTACCTGAATCATGACTTCGAAAGCATGGAGTCTTTTATACAAGGAATTGAGAAAAATGTGACGAACCCCTTTGACTTGGTGAAGTGCTCAGAGATAAAAATACGTTCCTGTACCGCCCAAAACCTTCAGGTTGAGGCGGTCAATGTCGCCCTTGAGATACTGGGAAAACTCGGGTTGAGAATTTCACCCAACCCAAGCGACCTTGCAATCCTATGGGGCTATGTAAGGATAAGATCCCAGCTTGTTGGCATGAACTTCGATGATCTTATGGATCATCCTGAAATGACCGACCCCAATAAGCTTGCGATGATGTCCATTCTTATTACGATTGGCACCGCCGCATACCTTGCAAACCCAAAGGTAGTGCCCATGCTTGTTTTCGCCATGGTAAACCTGACCCTTAAATATGGGAACTCACCTTACGCCACCTACACCTACCAAGTGTATGGATTTCTTCTTTCCGGTATTTTCGGCAACATCAAGCTTGGCTACCAGTTCAGTGTGTTTTCCCTGGAATTGGCGGAAAAGCGTTACAGCAAGGAGCTTTTCCTCAAGGGAAAGTCCTTGGCCGTCTTCAACCTTTTGGTGATGCATAGCAAGGAGCATTTTTCCTCAACGCTTGACTCGCTTGCTGAATGTTTTCGTATGAACCTTGAGACAGGTGATTATGAGTCCGCCTCCAACACATCAACAGGACATGCGATCTGCCTCTTCTTTGCCGGAAGGGAATTGGGCATGGTGGAAAAAGAAACGTTGAAATATATCAAAATTTTAAAAAGAATTAAGCAGGGAAGAGGGTTTGTCTCCTCACATCTTGGCCTTATTTGTGTCCAATCGCTGAATGGAAAGATCGATGATATCGAAAATTTCAATATATATGGCTATTCAGAAGAGAAGTTTACCGATGTTCTCACCCAATCAGAAGATATTGCTGGGCTGATCGGACTGGATATTTTCAAGGGGATTGCATGTTACTTTTGTGGCAAATATGAGCTTGCCGCTAAATGTTTTATGAAAGCGGAAAATAAACTGGAATCCATCGCAGGTTTGTTTCATCTTCCAATATATTTTCTTTTTGCATCCCTTTCCCATTTGGCTGTCGCAAACCAACGAGCATCAAAAAAGGTTGATGAGAGGAAGGTCCGTTCCAACCAAAGAAAATTAAAAAAACTTGCCGAAAACGCCCCCATGAATTTTCTTCACATGTATCATCTCGTTGAGGCGGAGCTGGGAAAATATCTTGGAAATGACCAGAAGGCAGAACGGCTCTACGACCTTGCCATATCCGAGGCGAACGAAAACGGGTTCCTCAACATCGAGAGCCTTGCCAATGAGCTTGCCGCCAAGTATTATTTCGATAAAGGGAGAAAGAAAGTTGGAAAAACCTATCTTATTGATGCCCACTATTGCTACAAGAAATGGGGAGCTGCGGGGAAGGTAGAACAACTGGAACGGGAATACCCCGATATTTTGAGAAAAATCATTCATGAGCCAGACATGTCGATTTCCCTTCAAGGAAGTGTCTCTTCCTCTGTCAGTGAGTCCCTCATAAGTTCATCTGGAGAAAACAGGCTGGACATATTTTCCGTCATAAAAGCTTCCAGAAGCCTCTCTCAGGAAATCAGCATTGAAAAACTGTTGGTAAAATTAATTGGTCTTCTCATTGAGAACGCAGGGGCTCAAAGGGGTATTTTGATGTTGGACAAGGAAGGGGAACTTGTCCTTGAGGTGGAAAGTTCCGTTGATGATAGAGAAGTGCAGATGCTTAACTCCGTTTCCCCTGAAGAAAATACAGACCTCATCCCCCTTTCTGTCATTAATTTTGTAAACCGCACCCATAAAGAAGTAATCCTCAACGATGTTCTAAAGGAAGGTCAGTTCATGAACGACCCCTATTTCAAGGATGCCAGACCTAAATCTGTCCTGTGTATGCCCATAATTCATCAAACCCGTCTAGTCGGCATCCTCTATCTGGAAAACAAGCTTGCGGCTGGAGCTTTCACCCCTCAGTTGTTGGAGACCCTCCAGATCCTTGCTTCTCAGGCGGCGGTTTCCATTGAGAACGCATCTTTTTACTCAAGCCTTGAGGAACGGGTGAAAACCAGAACAGAAGAACTTTCGAAAACATTGGAGGACTTGCGTTTCAGTCAGGAAAAGCTGGTGCAGGCAGAAAAAATGGCATCCCTCGGTGGCTTGGTTGCAGGACTTGCCCATGAGATTAACACCCCTATCGGAATTGGGGTCACCGCAGCGTCACACTTATTTGGTGAAACAGAAGAAATAGCGAACACAATACTGGAAGGACAACTGAAAAAGTCATCCCTTGACAAATATATAGAGACATGCAAAGCCTCATCATCCCTACTCCTGAACAATCTTCAGAGAACGGCTGAGCTCATCAATAGTTTTAAACTGGTCTCAGCAGACCAGCAAAGCTTTGACACCCGGACATTCAAGGTTGTTGAGTACCTGTGCGAGGTTGTTAATTCACTTTCCCCGGAGACCAAAAAAAGAGATGTTACCGTCTCTATAAAAGCACCGGAGGAATACACAATTGATAGCTATCCCGGAGCTTTTGCGCAGATTATCACTAACCTTGTGACAAACTCCCTGACCCATGCTTTTGAGCCGGATAAAAAGGGAAACATACTCATTGAGATATCAAAACAGGAGAAATCGCTTCAAACTATCTTCACGGACAATGGAAAAGGTATCCCGCCGGAAGACCTGGGTAAAATATTCGAACCTTTTTATACAACAAAACGTAATCAGGGGGGAACTGGTCTTGGACTTCATATTATCTACAACCTCATCCACCAAAAGCTGGAGGGTACAATCTCCTGCAAAAGCAGTCCGGGTAAAGGCACAACCTTCATTATTACCATCCCAATGGAATAATCCTCAACTGATGGTAGATCAAACCCTCAAGAAATCCCATCCTTTAAGTTTAAGAATTTCCAATGCTGATATTGAAGCGATTCAACATAAAGCAGCTAAAGCCGGTGTGCCTTACCAAACTTTAATCAAATCTATACTAGTCGATCCTGAAAAACTCGTTTTTCAGGAACAAACCATTCTCATTTCTTTTATAACCCTCATTCTTTTGCTACGT
>JADGAW010000389.1 GCA_015231815.1 Nitrospinota bacterium | reverse complement strand
TATTGAAAATTATAAGGAGAATGAAAAATACAATGATGTCTGGCCATTACGGCATAAGAAAACCGGCGAAGTTATCATGCCATATGAAGAGGTGAAAAAAGAAAATGACTTGGATAAAAATATCTTCTCACCATGACATATTGTGAAAAGAAAAAAAGGCTCTTATTGAGGGATTTTTTTTGTAACCATTATGGTTGACCCACCTTTTGTGTAAATGATTGAATCAAAGAATCCCTTCGCCATAATAATCCCTCTCCCATTGGGAAGTTCAATTCTTTCCAGAATTTCATCATCTCCCATCACTAAATATTTTTTATAGTTAAATCCTTTACCATCATCACTTATTTGAATTGCCACTTCATTTTTAATGATTGACAGTGAAACAGAAATTTTTTTTGCGGTTTTTTTCTCCATTTCAGAAAGGTAATCAGTAAATGTGTTTTTTCGTATAAGATCTGATTTTTCTTCTTCTGAAATATTGAGATTGCCGTGTTCATGTGCATTTAAGAGAAGTTCTGTGACATAAATAACAAAGTTGTCGATATTTGCTCTTCCAAGGAAATGTTTTGTGAGGTTTGATGTTATCCAGTTGATTGCCCGATTGATTTCATTAAGATGGGATGGTATTACGATTTGTCCAACATTTCCTGCATAGGGGTTTTCATCGTCTGGAATTTTACTACTGAGAGAACGTCTGAGTAAAGCTCCTTTGAGAACACCTATAAGAACAGTATCTTGAACAGGTTTTGTAAGGTAATCATAAACCCCAGTTTTTAATAAATCCAGTGCCAGCTTAGAGTCAGAAAAGGTTGTGTAAACAACAAACGGATGAAACAGGTTTTCATAGTTGTATTTTGCAAAAGCACGACCATCAAGTATGGGCATACGTATATCACTTAAAATTGCTCCAATGGCTTTTCCTTTTTCCTTACACATTTCAATTGCTTCTTTTCCATTTTTTGCTTCAAGCACATTAAAACCATTTTGTGAAAGAATGTTTTTAAGGTAGCTGCGAACATTCTCTTCATCTTCTGCTATAAGTATTGTGTGAAATTGTTTCCCTTGAGTCATTATTGGTGAATTGTTTTATCAATAAAGTCGATGAGGGTTTCTTTTAATACAGGTTTAATTAAACATTTACATTGATATTGGTTGCAGAGATTAATAACTTCATCATCAATAATACCGGTGAAAAAAATAAACCGTTTTTTCATGTCAGGTTTTTGTTGATCTATCCATTTAAGAACGTCAATGCCGGTTCTCTTTGGCATTTTAATATCGCAAATTATGATATCAAAATCTGATTCCAACAGGTGCTTTATTCCTTCTTCTCCATTTTTTGCAGCAACACAAAAACAGCCCTCATTAAAAAGGGTTTGTGCAAGAAACTCCCGAATTGGTTCTTCATCGTCAATTAAAAGAACTTTACTACCTGCAATATTACTTTCTTTTTCATCTATCTCCAATGTTTTAGGAAGAGTTTCATCATAAAGGGGAAGGGATATGGTGAATCGTACTCCTGAATCATTAATGTTTTCTACCCATATTTTTCCTTTATGGTTGCTAATGATTTTATGGGAGATATAGAGTCCAAGTCCGGTACCTTCTCCGGCCTCTTTTGTTGTATAAAAAGGGTCGAATATTTTACGAATAATGCTACTGGGTATTAACGAACCATTATTTTCAATGGAAACATATGTCATTGCATTATCGTATCGTACCTTGCAGGTAATCGTTCCCTTTTTACTCTTGCTGAGAATAGCATGATGTGCATTGAGGATAATGTTCATAAAAACCTGTTGTAGCTGGCTCATATTCCCTTCAACTTTGTTTATGCTGATTGAAAAATCTCTCACAACTTCAATGTTATCAGCTTTGAGCCGGTAACTCTGAAGTTCGAGAACACTTTCCAGCACTTCTTCAATAGCAAGTGCTTTCATCTCCTCTCGTTCCTTTCGGGAAAATTTAAGAAGGTTTTTGACAATAACACTTGTTCGTTCAGATTGGATAAAGATAATATTTAAAGCTTTTTTGCACGATTCAGACAAGGTTTCATCTTCCAATAAAAGCTGAGAATATCCAATAATAGTAGTCAGAGGGTTATTCAGTTCATGTGCTACTCCAGAGACAAATGTTCCTATTGTTGAGAGTTTTTCACTATGTATAAGTTGTTGCTGTAATGCTTTTTCTTCAGTAATATC
>JADGAW010000388.1 GCA_015231815.1 Nitrospinota bacterium | reverse complement strand
AAAAAGTTGCCTTTGATGTAACTGCTTCCCCCGACAAAGATGCGTTTAAGGTTAAGGGTTCATTAAAAATCACGTGGGACGATTTTGATATCAACGAACCAATGTTTTTTAATGTCTTGCGGGTTTATGATGGCTTTACTGTTCGTATAAACTTTCTTCTCCCCTATGCTCTGTTTAATAAGGATCAAAAAAGGTTTACTGTTGTTTCTGAAAAGGAGCTGGAACTCGTGAGAGAAAATATTCGAAAAACCATTGGGGTTGTCGATAATCTTGGAAAACTTTTTTCACAGGGATATAAGGGGAAATGTACTCTTATGCCGGAAAAATATCTTCCCTTAGAGTTAAAAAGTGCAGTGAAGAAAAAGGGGTATTTAAGTTGGGACGAGGGATGTCAGGTAAGAACTTACCGAAGAAAGGACAAAGAAAGTGCCAATGTAACCAATCGCTATAGGGTGCTTGGGGAGTATGAAATGGAGACTCGTTATAAATGTTTTCGATCATATTCCGGGGAAAAAGCCGGACAATGGAACTGTAAAGCAATTTCTGGGAAGAGAAAGCTTGCAGACCTTGCAGGAGATACGCATATTCAGTCATGGTCAACTCCGGTATCATGTGAAAAGGCTGAAGGTCATCCCGGTAATCAACTGTGGAAAAAACTTGCGGAATTTGGACTTGAAATAGAGAAAGGAAAGGGGTGTCAATTCTCGATTTCCCGTGATAGTGGTGGCTCCTGCGTACCTGAGAAGGCGACCAACAGTCGGGAGTCCATTCTCGTAAATGCTCTTATTGGCGACGGCAGGAGGGTTTTTGCCGAGTGTAAAAGAGATGCAGTATTTAAAGCTGTGTTCTTCGGAATTGGAAAGAGAAAATGTGTTTGGCGGAAATGGTATTGTTCCTGGACTGAAAGTACATGGTAGCTTCTTCTTTACTCTTTACTCATCACTGTTCACAAGAACTAGCGGGTGGGGAAAGAGGCTAATATGAGGTTCATTTTTTATGATTTCGTAGGTTTTTTTGCATTCAATACATTCAACAATATCACCAACTTTAGCTCCTTCCGGGATAAAAATATCCTCAAAGCAGTCCTGACATTCCTCAATAAAAAGTTTCTGTAAAACAATGGGGTTTAACGAGGTTATTTCAAAGAAGTTTTCACAATCCTCGCAGCGGAGATAATCTTCCTGAGCATGTTCAGGAAAAATTTTAATTTCAACAAGACAGTGGGGGCATTTCGTCATAGAAGGGTACATTTAATTAAAAAAATATATTATACGGCAGGTTATTTTCTTACAACCAATTAAGTCTGGAGACTGAAAAATAGAAATAGAATCTGAAAATTGATGGGACAAACTTTGAACTCATTTTAGTGAAGTCGCTGTTCAGTTGAAAACCCCTTCAATGCTTGTACTATTAATTATCAGATTCTATCTCTTTTTCAGCTTTTTAATAGTTTTTTCGGTTTATTGAGAAGAATGACATTTTCCTTTGAGCGTGTTTCCCCAACAGACGTTATACGAATTGCCGCAAGGTCTGAAACAGGACATTTCGTCTCGCAAATACCACAGCCAATACATAACTCAGGTGAAACATAGGGGAATTTGAGCTTTTTTTCTTTGCCATTGCGGTCTTTGATGGTTTTTATTCTAAACCAGATGGCTTTCGGGGAGGTAGGACAGACCTCTTCGCAGACAATACATTCGGTATCCATGGCAAAGGGTAAGCATCTTCCCTGATCAATAAAGGCAGTACCTACAGAAATTGGATGTTTGAATTCACCTTTTCCCAGCTTTTCATTTACGCTGATGTTTCTGATTGCACCTGTTGGACAAACCTTGCCGCATAAAGTACAGTTGTATTCGCAGTAACCTATGCGCATGATGAAGAAGGGAGTCCAAAGCCCTTCGAGTCCGGCTTCAAACAAGGTTGGATGAAGAGCGTTTGTTGGACAAACCCTCATGCACTGACCACATTTAATACATTTTTTCAGAAAATCTTTTTCCGGTAAAGAGCCGGGAGGTCTGATTACGTTATGGAGCAGCGATGTTGCAGAACTCACAGAAGTTCTGAAAAAGGTAATAAAAGCAACTCCTGTTGCGGTGGCTCCCATAACTCTTCTTCTTGACAAAGAAAACTCTTCTGCAACCTCAGGACTTGATTGTGAACCGTAGGAAAGTGCCCCGGAAGGACAACTATCAATACAGTTCAT
>JADGAW010000387.1 GCA_015231815.1 Nitrospinota bacterium | reverse complement strand
GTCCCAGCCAGAAATTCGGCATAGCAATCCCAAAGAGGGAGCCAGCTAAGGTTCCCCGATCAACGACACTATCTCTCTTTGCCGCAGCAAGAACGCCAAGAGGAATTGAACCAGGTGATTAAAAAAATTGATGAATTTTGAGAACGGAGAATAAAAAATTTTGTGCTCCTTGACCTAAAGGAGAGAGAGGGAGTGAATCAAAGAATAGGATAATTATTGATGAAAGATTGAGTGAAATGAAAGAGAGAAAAAATAAGAATTTAATTCTTTGATTTGTGTTTTTACATGTAGGTTATCGCTTTATTATCATTGACTTTTTAATTAAATTGGTCACCCCTTAGTTCTTTGTTATTATCTTTCCTAAAATCTTACTCATAACATTACAAAAAAAATTCCAAAAATGAAAGAATTCATCGTATATAAACTGCTTGACCTTCACTTTGAGGAATCATTTTTCAAAGCAGTTAAAGCAGGGGCTAATTACCTTCACATAGGTTCATTTTTACCTAAAGAAGTAGAAGGAGCCATTGAAAAAGTGATGGATGCATACACTGATATGATGGACGTTATTTTGAATGATCCGGCACTCGATCCACAGAATAAAGAGGTATTGAAATACCGTCAATGGTTAAGGTTTTCTGACTACAAAAAACTCTATAAGCGCACCCTCGAATTTGCTTCTCTTACAAACCGCACAGGCTTGATTGTCAACGCTGAATCCAGAACCGAAAAAGAGGACCTGATACAAAATCAAGACCCTTATGCCAGTCTGGATTTACCAAACAAACGAAAACAAGAATTACAAAGTCATTTCAAGAAAATCGACTCCCCAACCCCTGACACTTACTTTAATGCCTTGCAGCATAGCGGAATAGACATTGCTCGTTTTTTTGAAAAACCATTACCCTTATTCATTACTGAGAATTCGAGAAAAATGCACTCGCAAATTAGCGGTCAATCAGGTAGTGGCAAAAGCGAACTTATCAAGGTGATTGTTCACCATTACTTGAAATACAATAACGCTGCGGTGGTTATCATCGATCCTAAAAATGATTTTGCTGAACAAGTCGCCAAATGGCGAGAAAACTTCAACTCCGACAAACTCATTTACATTGATCCTGATTTATCCGCACAAGCTGTTCCAGTTATCAATCCCTTAGAATTAATAAGGCACCCCAATGCTAAGGAGCATGAAAAAAATATAGGTATTCTGTCTGAACAGCTTGTAGATGCCCTTGAACAACTGTTGCGAGGTACCTCTTTTTCTGAAAACATGCGAGGCACTTTAAAATACTGCCTTCCGGTCTTAATCGAACTGGAGGGAGCTACCTTGCACGATTTAGGACGCTTCATGCAGGATGACAGCAATGGAGATTTAGTGGAGTTAGGCAGGAAGTCAGCCAACCTTAGTACCCAGCAATTTTTTGAAACCTTCCACAGCAAAGCCCTTGCTCCTACCAAACATGCTATTTACATGAAAATTTCTTCTCTGCTGAGTAATAACGTTTTTGCTCAAGTGGTGGCATCGAGCAAAAGCACCATTGATTTAGAGCAAGCCTTAAATGAGAAGAAACTGGTGGTATTTAACTTGGCAAAAGGGGCCATGGGGAAGGACTCTAGCCGAGCCTTTGGCTTATTTATGGTTGCCATGATACAAGGCATTGCCTTAAGACGCGCGAAGTTACCCAAGGCACAAAGGGTGCCCGTTCATACTTTTATTGATGAGAGCCAAAACTATATTTCTCCATCGGTAGAAGAAATCTTGACCGAATCCAGGGCCTACGGGCTTCACCTAACCCTTGCCTCTCAAGTGGTTGGTCAGAAGATGGATTCTACTTTAAAAAATATTTTGATGAAAAATACTGATATCAAAGTACAAGGTAAAGGTGATGAACCACCCTACAGCCGACTCAAAACCGGAGATTATTTTATCAAGGTTGGCAAAAGCACCGAGTTTCGGTTTTCTGGATTAACTCATTTGCTTGATTGTAAAAACGCCATGACTGTGGTGCAATGGGAAGCAGAAAAGCAACGGCAAATCGACCGATATTACAAACCTCTTGGCTCAATGAATCAAGCACCATTACAAGCAGAAGACACCGTAAACGATGTTCCCTTTGAGAGCCTAAAGGATAAGCAGCAAACCAAGGTTCGGGAAGCTATGAAAGAACAACAAGCCGACGGTGACACGTTCAAACCCGCACAGGAT
>JADGAW010000386.1 GCA_015231815.1 Nitrospinota bacterium | reverse complement strand
TAACATGGGGGATTGTCCTCAATCATGCAGATGGAAATATCATCTTGTTGAAGAAAAAAGACCCGGAGAGTATCATCCCGTGGAATATACCGCTGAAGGAGCCTACCTGTTTAACTCAAAGGACATGTGTACCCTTACCATTATTCCCCAGCTTGTTGAAGCGGGAATTGATTCCTTTAAGATTGAAGGTCGAATGAAATCCCTTTATTACCTTGCTGTCACCGTAAGTTCCTACAAAAAAGCATTAACCAGCTACCTCAATAATAAAGAGGAATATAACTTAGATGAAAACCTTTTGCGGGACATTGAGTCCTTTAGTCATCGACCATATTTCCCCGGATTTTATCTGGGTAAAGATGCAGATTCCGAGAGTCATTTTGGTTCCATAAATTCAAGAACAAAAGATCTCATTGCAAAAATCGATGAAAAAGAGGATGAATATGCAACAATAACCATAAAAAATAAAATCATTGTTGGGGAGGAGTTGGAAATATTTTCCCGAAATAATTACCCAGTCAAAAGCTTTGTTGTTACAGAAATAATCGACACAAAAGATGCATCAATCAAGGAAGTTGCTCAACCAAACGACATTGTGAAATTAAAAGTTGATATTCCTTTTGAAGTAAACGACATTATCAGAAAGGATTATGAGCAGTAACGTTACCCATTACCTCAGGCTTTTGCGTACCTATCAATGGTCGAAAAACCTTGTTATTTTTGCAGGCTTAATTTTTGCCGGAAAACTATTTGTTTTTGAAGAGCTTTTTCGGGTTTTAATCGTTTTTCTTCTTTTCTCGCTAATGTCCAGTGCCGTTTATATCATCAACGATATCAATGACTTAGAAGATGACATTAAACATCCAGCAAAGAAAAATCGACCTATCGCTTCAGGAAAAGTTCAACAGAAAACTGCCTGGATAATTGCCTTCCTTTTAATTGCACTTTCCTTATTAAGTTCATTTTTTCTGGAAAAAACGTTAACCTTACTTTTATTTTCCTATTTGGTATTAAACCTTCTTTACTCAAAATACCTTAAGCATGTGGTTATTCTCGATGTTTTCTGTATTTCAGCAGGTTTTGTTTTGAGAATTTTTGCTGGAACTACGGTAATTCATGTGGTAACTTCCAGTTGGTTAATTGCCTGCACGATTTCCCTGACCCTTTTTCTGGGATTTACCAAAAGAAGAAATGAAATCTGCTTTGTAGAAGATGACGAAATTCTTTTTCGGGCCGTTTTAGAAGATTACTCCAAGGAGCTTCTTGATAAGTTCATTCTTATTTCATCTGCAATAACTCTTGTTTTTTACTCCCTTTACACCCTTGACGAAAAAACTATTGAGCATTTTCATACTGACGCCCTTATGTACACCATTCCCATTGTTATTTTCGGGCTTTTTCGCTACTTATATCTTGTTTATGAAAAAAAAGAGGGGGGAGATCCGTCGTTATTGCTTTTGGAGGACAAAATTATTTTGTTAACGGTAGTTGTCTGGATTGCGACTGCAGTTGGAGTCATTTACGTTTAGCACAATGTAATCTGATAAACCCTAAATAATTGCCTCGGAAAATTCAAGAACTTACATGTAAAATGCGTCCATTAAAGTATTTACACGTATAAAAACACAGGCTTATTGAAAAAATATAGCAAGATGTATAATGCTTCAAAAAAGAAAAAAACTGACCGCTTATCCTATGATAAATGAAGTTATTTCATTGATAAAGGATACAAATAGTAGTAAAAAATTAAGATTTTCCTACAAAACTTTAGGAGATACCTATGAACTGTAAACTTTTTATAGATAGCTATTTAGAAAAGATAGACAAAAGGTTCTTTTTTAATGGGGAGCTTAATTCCGCATTTGAAATCTTTTCAATTGCCGCCATTCTCGACAAACCTTTCGACGAAGTTTATACAGATATTTCTACGTTGGTAAAAAGTGAAAACGGTAACCATGATGGAAGACATGACGGTGGTGTGGATGGTATTTATTTTGACGAAAATACTGCAACCCTTGCAGTTTTCCAAACAAAATACTCTAAAAATATTGGAGACAATGAAGTAAGTAAGTTTATTACTGACTATCAAAACTTATTTGAGCGTAAGAATAGCAACCATCTTCCCCTGAATAAGAACGTGGAAGCAAAGCTTGAAAGGATTTGGGACATCACAAAGCAAGGAATAACATACACCCCAAAACTATTCTTCGTCTTCAACGGAAAAAAAGAGGGT
>JADGAW010000385.1 GCA_015231815.1 Nitrospinota bacterium | reverse complement strand
TTCAAGGGCTGATGATAAGGCAGGGGTTACAAAAGTGAAGAGTAGAATACATGCACAAACCCCTATTGTTATTAAGTTTATGGGGGTGTTATTCCAAATGGTTAAAGAACGTTGTTTCACTCTATTCATACATACGATTGAGATATAAAAATAATAAATATATTAATTTTTGCTATTAACTCACTATTTTCATGGGTTTCTCGCTAAAAAAAATACGATACAGAATTTCTCATTAAAAAACAACATTAACCTTTTCGTTTTATAATGTTCCAAGTTAATTTTAATAGGTTGGAAAGGACAATATACATGAGCATGACCCAAAAACAATCGATAATGTATGCAATTGTCGGCTATCTTTTTTCTCTTGCAT
The DNA here is from genome assembly GCA_015231815.1 of Nitrospinota bacterium. Classification (GTDB taxonomy): domain Bacteria; phylum Nitrospinota_A; class JADGAW01; order JADGAW01; family JADGAW01; genus JADGAW01. The sequence continues at coordinate 1,873 of JADGAW010000385.1, read as the reverse complement.
TTCTTGGGGCAGCAATTTTTTATGCAAACGAAATTATAACTGCCGGAAGTGCCTCAGAAAATGATAATGATATTTTTTTTGGGCTTTTTATTGGCTCTGCAGGAATTCTTATCTTTATTGGACTTGTTCTTGTTACACGGGTTATTACGAGAAGAAAGCCGAGAAAAGAGTTGGATAGTGAGTAAGCTTGCAATTGATTTTCATAAGATGGGTGGAAACTCTGAAAAAGGGCAACTGATATAATAACCCCGTTATTAACCAAGAGGAAAACTATGCATTTGGGAAAAGTTATCGGCAGGGTAAATGCAACGGTTAAGGATGACCGACTTGAGGGGGTAAAGCTTCTCATCGTACAGCCGATTGACCATGAACTGAAGGAAAAAGAAGCTCCATTGGTTGCTGTTGACCCTCTTCACGCAGGCACTGGTGATATGGTTGAATATGTTGTAGGAAGAGAGGCAATGCTGGGGCTTGATGTCCCCAACGCCTGTGTTGATGCAGGAATTGTAGCAATTGTTGATTCTTTGAATGTTGAGCAATAAAACTATAGGAATATAAATTTCCCAAGATGAAAATATGTAAGGTTATTGGTAATGTTCAGGCATCAGATAAGCATCCATGCTATGAAGGTAAAAGCGTAATGATTGTTCAGCCAATTCATCCCATAAAAAGAAATGATATTGAGAAATCCTTTCTTTCGGTGGACTTTGTTCAATCGGGGCCAGGTGATACAGTTCTGGTTTCTACTGAAGGAAATTGTGCACGTCAGCTTTTTCAGGACGATTCAGTTCCAGTGCATTCGGTTATTTCAGCAATTGTTGATACCGTTGAGTTTAAGGCTTAACTCTTTTATCAATAGCCGAATGAGGTTAATACATTAAAAGAAATATTTTGTATGGATACAATACATAAAGGGCTTCACTCTTATTTCGTTAAGAGTAGATATTTTTTCATTTTTGCCTTGGTTCTCTTGTCATTTATTGGATGTTCAAAGGAAATTAAACCTTTAGAGGAGGGGAAAACCTTTGAAATTAAATCAATTCTTCCTAAAGTTACCGACTTAAGCCTTACTCACATTACTCTGGAGTTTAAGATTTCTCTAAAAAACCCCTACAGTTTTCCTTTAAAAACGGGTCAGTTTGTATCAAAGCTTAAGGTTATGAATAAGGAGTTTCTAAGCATTAATACTCCGGTAAAAATAAATGCAAAAGCAAATTCTGAGGGAAGCTTTACCTTTCCTGTTGTTATTAACTTTGCTTCTTTGGAAAAAACTCTCAAGGGTTTTGAAAAAATAAACAGTGCCGGGTATAGTCTGAAGGGTGACCTTATTGTTCAAACAGATAAGGAAACAGTCAAGCTCCCCGTTGTGAAAGAAGATAGTTTTCCTATTTTCAAGATGCCGGAAATTATTAATGTTGATGTTAAAAAAAGTTCTATGGGACTTTTTTCCGTCAATCTTGACATGGAAGCTTTGATTGTAAATAAAAACATCTTTCCACTCGATATTAGAAATATTCATTACTCTCTTACCTTTGGAGAAGTTGAGGTCGCAGACCTTAAGGTAAAAACCAGCCATTCCATTAAATCGGAGGAACAGGGAAGGGTTTTTATTAATGGAAACGTTTCTGCTGTCAGTACCTTTCTGAAAATATTAAATGGTGATGAGGTGGGCACTCCTCAATTCAAAATGAGCGGAAAGATTAAAACCCCCTATGGAAATGTAGATTTAGATTCTAAAAAGTAAAAGAAAACTCTACGTTTACTTCTTTATGTAAAGAAAGATTAAACCTATTCCCGTGTAACAATGCCAAAACAGGTCATTCCCCCCCGGCTTAAGAATATTAATGATTGCCCGTGTTTTGGTTGCAACGTC
>JADGAW010000384.1 GCA_015231815.1 Nitrospinota bacterium | reverse complement strand
TGGAGCTGGTGCTGAAAGAGAGGGCCTTTGTAAAATAAAAGAGGAAATGGCTCTTGATAATGTTTTATTCATTCCCGCTCAAGCAAAGGAAATAATTAAAGAATTTTGGAGCGTTTGTGATATTGCCATGATATCTCTTAAAGATACTCCAACTTTCTCTGGGGTAATTCCATCGAAAATCTTTGAGGCTATGGGTATGGGTATACCACTGCTCTTTATTGGTCCAAAAGGCGATTAATTCCAATATCAATAGTAACCGGTCTTTCAGTATTCTCTCTTAACGTAACACATGGAACTCCCAACATAACAGCTTCTTCCTGTAAACCTCCACTATCGGTTAAGATAAAAGCAGCTTTACTGTTTAATGACAACATTTCAAGATAGCTTAATGGTTCAGTAATATAAAGGTTTTTCATTGAAGTAAGTCTATCCATGAGCGAGAATGTCTCAAGCATCTTTTTTGTTCGGGGGTGCAAAGCAAAAATTAATGAAATATCTTTAACAACCTCTTCAATCGCATGTATGATACTGAGTAAATGTTCCTGATTATCAACATTACTCGGACGATGTAATGTCATAACAGCATACTGGAATTCCTTAAGGTTATACGCTTCCCACATTTTCTTTTCCACAGCTTTACTCTGTAGTTTTAGTAACGTATCAATCATTACATTTCCCGTGAAGAAGACCTTTTCTGACGCAATACCTTCATGCTTAAGGTTTTCCGATGCACGTTTGTCTGTGGTAAAAAGAAAATCACTTAAAACATCTGTAACCACACGGTTTACTTCTTCCGGCATATCCCAATCCCGACTTCTCAAGCCTGCTTCAACATGAGCAACTTTTATTCTTAGTTTCTTTGCTGTTACAGCACATGCTAAAGTTGAATTGACATCACCAACAACAACAATACAATCTGGCTTTTCATCAATTAAGAGTTTCTCAAACGCTATCATAATCTTACCTGTTTGTTCAGCATGACTCCCTGAACCTACTTCTAAGTCAATATCAGGTTTTGGTATTCCTAATTCTGTAAAGAATATATGAGACATCTTGTCATCATAATGTTGGCCAGTGTGCACCAAGAGATACTCCAAGTCAGGTAACATCTCCTTTTTTAATTTTAACTGATCAATTAAGGGTGCTATTTTCATGAAATTAGGTCGGGCTCCTGCAACAATTATTATTTTCATCAATAAAAAAAAAAAAAAAGTTATTTCGACCCCATAATGATAGGGAAGCAAAATTTTAGCTGATAATTGTAACATTGTATTCTCTTCAGAATAATTAAATTCCGGGTAATATGTACTTTTGTTAAGGCAATACCTAACAGTATCCCCTATTATTTGCATCGTAGCGAATTTCAGGTTATTTCTCAACAAAGAGATCATTCCTTTCCCTTCTTCAATTAGGGTAATATCAGAGTGAAAAAAGTAAAAGGTATCAATTTGGTGTGAATCTTCTCCCGTAACTGAATCCATGATAGTGCATTTCTTTTTATTAAGCTCTATAGATCGGGTATGTACAGGATTTCCCTTTAAACGTTTAAAACCGTCATGAGAACAGGTGACTTTACAGAAACTTTCATTATCTTCAATATTCAGATTAAAAGGGTATGCCCTTCTTGCAACCCGAAAACTTCCCCAAACTTCAGATGAGTTTTCTCCATCAATACATACACTATTATGAGAACAGGTCGAACGTTGCTGGTGTCTCTTTTGAGAAACCTCATAGAGAGAGGTTCCTGAATCAACAAAAACCCGCTTTCCTGAATATGAAAGCTCAAATGAAAGGGTATCGGCATGGGCATGAGCAGGAAGGTAATCCGGACCAACCTTACCAACATCAAACAACAAAAAGATGTTCCCCGTTGTCATTCTTGCATATCCACTATCCCTGAGATATTCAACCTCCGGTAAGGTTTCATTCAGTCCTTTTAATCCTAACCTTCCTGAATAATCTTCAAGTTCGTTAAATGTCGGAGCGATATTAAATGCTGAATCGTTAAATAGAGCTATATTCCCATCCGGATGAATTAGCCGAGAAAGCCAGCCTCTCATCTTACAACGATATTCCTTAAGTTTTATTTTTTGAAGAACCTCATTTTCACCATAGCAATTACTAAGATTTATAAGATCAAGAATATCTTCAAGAATAATGGAATGATACATGGGACTTAACTCAAAGTGCCCACCATCCGGTAACATTTGTTCTTCTAACTCTTGCAATAAAATTTCAGTTCCTC
>JADGAW010000383.1 GCA_015231815.1 Nitrospinota bacterium | reverse complement strand
AAACTTCCCGGCTTATTTGCAGTTCTTTTTGAAAAAGAACACCTGAATTATTTCGTTGAAATACTTTCCTCCTCCAGCAGTAATATACGGCAGGCAGCGAGGGAAGTTATCATAAACAACGCACAAAAGATTGAAGCAACGGAACTCGTTTCCTACCTGAAAGAAAATACCTTCTATGCCCGAAAAAATATTGCTGACATAATTATTATTAAAGATGACCCAAAGGTTGTTCCTGCTGTTGCAAAACTGTATAAAGAGACCAATGATGAAGCATTGAAAAAAAATCTCCTTCCCATTTTAAAAGCATTTCCTGCCCCCACAACAAAAGAATTACTTATGTCCATCATTGAAAAAGGAAGCTACTGGGAACGAAGTGCTGCTGTGGAACTGCTTAAAAGCTATAACGACCCACAGGTAATAACATTACTGGAAAAGTTACTGGACGATAAAGATATTCCTACCCTTAAAAATGCTGTCGATTCTCTGGGAATGATGAAAGCAAACAGTAGTGCCATAAAAATGGTTAAATTAATTGAACATGACGATTTAATACTCAGGCAAAAAGCGGTGGAAGCCCTGCAGAAATTAACGAACCCTGTAATAATACCCGAACTCATAAAAATGATGAAATCAACAAATGTCAATACCCGAAGGGCAATTGTTGAACTACTCAATTCTATTAAAGATGAGGAATCAATTAAGGCACTGATTCATTCACTTGAAGATGATGACTGGTGGGTAAGAGAAATTGCCACTGACGCACTCACACAAAGTCAGGATCAAATGATTCCTGAAATGTTACAAAAACTTCTACACGTAAAAAATGTTGCTGTACGACAATGTGCGGTAACCTTTTTCTCAAAAATACGTGCTCCCTATGTTTTGAAAGATTTAATTGTTCTTTTGGATGACCCTGAATGGATGATCCGGGAAAAATCAGTTGCTGCATTGTCTATGATCAATGATGAAAGAGCTATTCCCTATATCCTGAAAAAAGCATCAGACAATTACATCAAACATTCTCTCCCAACATACCTTCTTCTGTTTGATAAAGAACCCGCAATAAAGGGTCTTCTAAAACTACTGGAAATTGGAGATAATGACGTTGTCCTCTCCTGCCTGAAAGTTATTAACAGAAAGGTCATTACAGAGGCAATACCCATATTAAAAAAGATTGGAGCAAACGCTCAATTTGAAGTACAAGACCAGATTAATAACACAATACGAATATTAAGCGGAGACAAAGACATTAATACTTATCAACAAGGTTGGAGGGACTAATAATGGCCAAAATTAACAAAAAGGAGCTGCTAAGAATTGAGAAGATGGTACAGGACTGGCCTTTCTTTCAGGATTTCTCAAAAGAAGAAATTGAAGATGCAATTCACAAAATGAGTTTACGAAGAGTTGAAAAAAATGAAATAATTTTTCGTGAGGAAGACCCGGGAGATTACCTTTTTCTTCTCCTTGACGGAAAGATAGAAATCTCATTAACGAACCATGCAAAAGCTAAAATAATTGCCATCATTGAAGCTGGAGGAATAGTTGGAGAAATGTCTGTACTTGATGACGAAACACGGTCAGCAACAGCAAAAGCCTATGAAGATAGTGAAATTCTTATTCTAACAAGAGACAAACTCGACAGTATTTTAAGAGAAGAACCACCAATCGGTATAAAGTTCTTAAAACAGGTTAGCAGAATCGTTGCAAATCGTTTACGAAGCATGGTCGGTAACTTTGCTGAAATCAGTTAATAATTATTTTCTTGTTTTTTAAACAATATACATCGATTATCAGCAAGGTTTGGTATAATATCGCCCTTTTTGTGACCAATACCGAAAACCTATAGGAAAATACAATGATTAATCCAATAATTGACGCAATAGATAAAGAACACATCATTAAAAGAGACCCGGCATCCTTCCCTACATTTGGACCAGGAGATACCATCAAGGTCTTCTTTAAAATTCAAGAAGGAAACAAGTTCAGAGTTCAGGCATTTGAAGGTGTTGTCTTAAAAGTAAAAGGAAGTGGCATCAGAGAAACTTTCACGGTAAGAAGAGTAGCGAGTGGTAATATGTCAGTTGAAAGAATTTTCCCTGCAAATTCGCCTTTAATTGAAAGTATTGAAGTGGTAAAACGAGGTATTGTAAGAAGAGCTAAGCTCTACTACCTCAGAGACAGAACTGGTAAAGCTGCAAGAATTAAAGAAAACCTTAAGAAAGTAAAATCTTAAGCTCAAAATAAACTC
>JADGAW010000382.1 GCA_015231815.1 Nitrospinota bacterium | reverse complement strand
GAGACCCTTGATGGGACTACCGTTGAAATGGGAAATGAAGCACTCATGCCAGGAGCAAAAAGGGATCAAGGTCCTCCACAGGGTCCAAAAAAACTAAGCGAGGAAGAGCTCTCTTCTCTGGATGAGGTTATTGTTCCAGATGATGACCTGCATGACCATAAGGTAGAACAGAAAAGTTCTTATTCCGATGGTGAACTGGAGGGTGCTATCGGAGGGGGGAGCGGTAGGGTTGAGAAATCGCTAAGCCGGTTGATCCGTATTGACGAAGGACCTTTTATCTTTGGTTGCAACAGCTCTGATATTGCTTTCAGGCCTGAGAAGAAAACCAATATAAAGACATATAATTTTGGACAGTTTCCCGTTACGAATAACTATTTTATGAAGTTTGTCGAAAGTACCGGCTATCAGACAGAGGCTGAAATCGAGAAAAAAAGCTGGGTTTTTCAAGGAAAGATCTGGAACAGGGTTGTTGAGGTGAACGAAGATGGCTTTGAGGAGGAAAAGATTGTATTTGAAAAAGGTAACCTTGTAGAGGTGGAAGGGGCCAACTGGAAGCATCCCTTAGGCCCTTTAAGCAGTATAGAGCGTTCAATGGATCACCCGGTTGTTCACATAAACTTAAAGGAGGCCCTTGACTTTCTTGAGTGGAGATCAAAACTGACGGGAAAGGAGTTCAGACTTCCTACGGAGTATGAATGGGAAAAAGCAGCCCGTGGCCCTGATGGTCTGGTTTATCCCTGGGGAAATGAATGGGACCCGGAGAAATGTAACTCAATTGAAAGTAAACAAAATGGCCTTATTGATGTTGATGCATGCGAGGGGGAATCTCCTTTTAGAATACGGGATATGTCAGGAAATGTATGGGAATGGACCCTTGGTACAGATATCCCTCCCGGTAAGGAGGAAACAGCAAGGCTTCTTTCTGCCAGGGAGCGCAGGGACTTTCCTGTCTTAAAGGGAGGTTGTTGGATGTCCTCTAAGGAAAACCTGGTAAATTACTTTAAAGTCAGGTATCATCCCTCAATGCGATCAAATTTTATAGGCTTTCGGTGTGCCAGGTTTCCTACCGAAGATGAATTGAACTCTTAGGCTTATATAATTAAGGTTCACTTTTTATAGCAGCTAAACTTTAAAAAAACAGTGTGGAAGATAAGTCCTCTTTATCGGAACAGCTTATTTCGAAGAATCTTACCGGTCTTTTAATTATCTTTGTTGTTGCTTTTTTTGTCTATAAGGATGTCGGTAGCTTTGAGTTCTCAAAAGATGACTTTTTTTCAATCATTCCCATACCGGGTATAACGGAGCTTTCTACAATTCCAAGCTTCTTTACCTCCCCTGTACAGTTTTATGTGTATGAAACAGAGACGTTACATAATCTTCATTACTATAGGCCCATAGCAACATCCACTCTTACCCTGGATTTTGTCCTGTTTGGCACAAATAACGCTGGCTGGCTTCATTTAGAGAACCTTTTTCTCCATATCATTAACAGCTATATATTATTTTTAATTTTCACCTGCCTTGTTGACAGAAAGACTTCTCTGCTTTGTGCTGTCTCTTATTCGATCTTTCCACATTTTACAGAAACAGTTTCCATCTATCATTACAGGGTTGATCTGCTGGTTACCTTCTTTATCTTTCAAACCCTTCTTGTAACGGTACGAAAGGAAGGTGCTGAATGGAAATATTATGCATCGGCCTTTTTCTTTCTTGCGATGCTTACGAAGGAAATCGCCATCATACTTGTTGTTCTTATCCCTTTTTTTCGTCACTACAGGTTTAAAGAACTTCATGGAAGGGAAATACTCTTTGTTTTTCTATGGCCAATGATTCTTTACTGGTCGTTGAGGTACAATGCTTTAGGTAATTTTATAAGACCGGAAAACAACTACTATAACCTTGATAACTTTGCAGAGCTGAATGTAAACTTTTATGAAAAGATAAAAATTATCGTCGATTCCTTTGCGGTAAGGTTTTACTGGGTATTTTCCCCCTTTGAAATACCCTCAAGAGTTCTTGTTGTTTTAACACAGCAGAGTTTCTTTGTTTCCGGTACAATTCTTTTGTCTCTTTTTACCCTCCTTTCCTTTCATTATTTCAGGAGCAAATCTATTGTAAGTCTTCTTTCCCTTTCAATTCTGACCTCCTGGTTCCCTCTTTCCTCCATTCTTGTTGCCGTTCCTGATGCTTTAAGTGCCAGGCTTTTTTATTACCCGGCCCCATGGATAATTCTTCTTCTCTTTGTTCTTCTCA
>JADGAW010000381.1 GCA_015231815.1 Nitrospinota bacterium | reverse complement strand
TCCTGTTTGCAGTCAACATGCAAAAGCTTTCCGGTAAGGTCTATTTTTCGGCTGTCGCTGTACAAAAGTTTATAAGGTTTTTCCTTAAGAGCAATTGCCATGTGTAAAAGAGCTTCTTCGTGAAGAAGGTCATCGTGGTCAATAAAAACGAGATAAGGAGCATTACCCAATGCAATAGCTTCCATTGAGGCAGTCACAATTCCACTGTTTGTATTAAGCTTTTTTATGTGAATTTTTCCCTTAAACTCTTCTGAACTTACCGCAGAATCAAGTAATTGCAAAGTCTTTTCATTACTGGAACCATCATCGACAACACAAAGTTCCCAGCCTTCGTAAATCTGGTTATGTACAGATAAAAGAGTCTGAGACAAAAGATCAGGGGGAGTATTAAACGTAGGTAAAATAATGGAAAATAGCTTCTCTCTAGGCAATAGACACGCAATCCATGAAGCAAGTCCAGAACGTCCAGTTTTCTTTTTACCGGAAAGGGCCAAGCCCTTTTTTACAAGTTTCTCAAGACCGGACAATTCTTCCAGCTTTTTCTCTAACCGGCTGTTTTTGTTTTTTTCCGATTCAATTTTTCTTTCCTGCGCTCCAATATGTAATTCTCGTTCATCGATAACAGAAGAAAGGTCTTCAAGATGTTTTACGGAAATAAGGTTAATTATTCTTGACAAAACAACTTCCCGCCACTTTACATAATTCCGCTTCTTGTGGAGATGGAGAAAAACATTTTCAGTATCACTGTTTTCTGCATAATCGAACAAACGATATTCGCAGGTGACTTCATTTACTTGACTAAAACGAAAACCAGTCATGTAAATACGGGCAAGAAATTCCCAATCTTCATATGCGCCAAGGTCTTCAGAAAATTTGTGTGAATGAAAAATTCCGGACCGGTATAAGACAGCATGAATGGGGATAGTATTTCCCACAAGAAGACGACCTGATGAAACCGTCATGTTTATGATTTTTATTGTATCGTTTACTCGAACATCTTTTCCGTCTTTTTCACAGGAAGTCAGACGAGTACCGCTATATACCAGGTCGACATCTGGCAGACCATGAATTTCAGGTAAAAGGGTGGAAAAGTGATGCGGATAGAGGATATCATCCTCATCAAGAAAGCTGATGTAGTCCCCTTTGGCGGCAGCAACACCAATGTTTAGGTTGTGGCTTCTGTTTGTTTTTCCAACAACAACATGTATGTCAAGATAAGAAAATGGCTCCAATTCCGGTTCACCTTCTCCAAACCATACCAAAATAGCCTCTAAATGGTCGTATTCCTGCGAAACAAGGCTTGACAGGGCATATACAAGCAAGTCGTTGTCACAAGCCCTTACAATAACAGAAATTAGAGGAAAGGTTTCAAAAAAGTTTTGCCGAGAGCCATCCCACGAAAAAACCATATATCCCTCACCGTATTTCTTTCCGATAGCCACACCCCTAAGTTTTGCCAAAGATTCGCATTGAGCAAGATAATTATGTTGTGACAATTGGGATTTGTGGGCTTTTAAGGCTTCTCGTTTTTCTTTAAAAACATCTGTAATATCATCAATATGATTAACAAAGGAGTTGGGTAAAGTTTCGTAAAAATATAACTCTCCACTCCACTTTCCTTCAAGAGCTTGAATAACCATTCTTGAAACTCGCCTGTGATCAAGGTGATATTCAGCACTGCTTGGTAAAAAAATCTGATTGGGTCGTAATTCTTCAACCAGCCTTCTACAACGTTCAATAATTTCACCACTTAGCGGTATTTTGTTGTCAGGAAAATCCCAAAAAAGATATTTAACAACCCCCAATATTCCCAAACCTTTTACTGATTCCTTTTTACGGATTTCAACTGTTTTATCACCTTGAAGACCATGACAACCATCGCTTACAATTACTACAGAGACATTATCGCCTCGTTTTGTCATTTTGGCAATTATTCCTCCGCATCCCAGAATTTCGTCATCAGGGTGAGGAGCAAAAATTAATGCGTTTCTTTTCATTACTTTTTAACTTTAATTTATAATCAAAAATGCAACATATTCTTATGTGATTAAACCCATGCTCGATGTTCCGTTTAAAGGGTGTTGTTAAATTATTTTTCTTTTAATTGCAAAAATGTCTGTAAGTCTTTTATATAAAATGCTTTGTGGCCATTCTTCCTTAAAAAGAACAAAGCGGTGCAAGTCAACCCATCCGTTTTCTTCATGCAATATTTCATTTTTAAACAATCCCTCACTTTGTACTTTATAACGCTTCA
>JADGAW010000380.1 GCA_015231815.1 Nitrospinota bacterium | reverse complement strand
ATCAGGACGATAATTGATGGCTTTTGAGAATTCTTCAATTGCAAGCTGATATTGATTTGTATTTGCATAAATGTTTCCTCGATGTTCATAATTTTCCCAGAAGCTGGCATCTGCATCGATTGATTTGGCGTAATGGTCAAGGGCCCGATCATATTGCTTTAGATGAGTAAATCCAACAGCTTTCCAATGAAATCGATTTGCTATTATATTTTGATGCCTGTTGAGAAACCTTCCAAAAAAAATAGCAACTTCCATATCTTCAATTTGCCGTTGGTAATTTTTACTATAATATTGTGAGATTCCTCTATCATAGTAATAATCTCCGATTATCGACCCCCAGCTCAAAGTAGCTATAAAAATGATACCTATTGCCTCAGTAATTCTTGGGACCAATATTTTGATATTCTTGCTTTTTAAAAACAACATTGTTTTTTTTAAAATTATATTTACAGGAAAAACAGGAAGGTTGGAGAAAGAACAAAACCAATTTTTTGAGTTACTAATTCGTGTCTGGACTTTGTTGAAAAAAAAAGGAATAGCTTCTAAAACTTGTATTAAAGAGAGCAAACCAAAGCAATATAACAAATCAAAGGAGACCTTCGACAATTTATGCGAAACATTCGCATGCCTTTGCAAGGAACCTGGGGCATCCCCAATAAGGGCAATAAAATAATCTAGGAAAACAACAATGAAAATACTCGAAAATAAAAAAATTCCTTGTGGATTCTTTTTAAAATTTAAAACTAAAACAAAAATCGAAAAAACTAGAAAAAAGGCTGCAACGGAATGGTAAATATGCCCTTTAAAATTATAATAGGCGATTTTTAAAAAAAAAGGCAAATGAGTTCCCACATAATGAAGCCATACTTTTTTGATATTTTTTGTCTGCCAGATGAGATAATCCGTTGTATCGACACCCAAATTTTTGATTTCTGGATAATTTTCAAAAAACCAATTTCTATCTCCTTGTATATATACATTACTGGTTACTTTTGAAGGCCAATACTCTTGACCTAAGTTGTAATCCATATTCATCCTGAAAGTCCATTCATACCTATAAGAGTAGTTCAACGAATAACTAGAGGCCGTTAATATAAAAACACTTGTAAAAAGATGTAAATAGATTGATCGTTTTAATAAAAATTTGCTCTTTTTAGGTAAGTAGATTTGGAGGTAGATATAGACAAAACAAAGGTAGGCAGATGCCAATGTAAAATTGGAATCTCTAATAAAGACCAAAGAGAAAATACAAATATTCAAGCCCGATAATAAAAAATCAATTTCTTTTTCAGGATTTGGTTTACCCAAAATCTTTATAAATATCGCAAAACTGAGAACCCAAAAAGATAAAGTAGTATCTTCAGATAAGATGAAATTATTGTAATTCAGAGTATTAAAATAGCTGAAAAGTATGGTTGCATGCAGGAACAATTTAGTTGTTCCACGAAAATTCAATAGAAATACAGAAAAACTGAACGAAACCCATGCTAAAACTTTGAGCAGATTTTGAAAAACATTGAACCCTTCAAGATCAAAAACTTTCAGCAAGAAAGGTAATAAAAAAGGTCGATGCATGAAAAAGAAACACTTCCCAATTTTGTGGCGACCAGAGATTATAATTCTACGGTCGTCCATGTTCCTTGGATCAAGAGGGCGTTTTTCAGTTGGTTCATAGAAACACTCCGAAAGCGTCATTCTTTCTCCCAGACTGATGTAATCAGAAGAGTCTCCGCCCATTTTTTGAGGATGCGGTTTATAAGAGAATGAAAATAGTAGAATTGAAAGGAAGAGAAAATAGGGTATTCCTATTTTACGACTATTGGATATTTTCATTAGTTAAAAAAACTAAAAAATGGAGAAAATTAGCGGGAAAGTCTGAGATGTCATCTCTAAATTTCTTCCCAAAAGTGTTTTGACAAATGATTCCTTACCTTTTTAAAGAAAAAGAGTCTCTTTTTAAAATTTCAAAATATTACGGGGTAGGCTCAGCTGCTATTTTAAAACTTTGATTTAAATACCTTCAATTTCAAAATCAGCGGGCAGCACCACCTGCAGAAGCTGGACATCGTCTGAGGGATGGGTAAACCGGAAATTGAGCCCGGCCGGCACAACAAAACTATCACCCGTCGCCAATACTTTTGGTGAATGAGCGGCGCAATCCAGCGCGATGCTTCCCTCCAAAATAAAGATGAAAAAGAACTCTGCTTGATGCTGGTAATATGAATCCGGCCGCGGGCTGCCTGGAGAGCTTTCTGAAAGACGGGCAACCTGAA
>JADGAW010000037.1 GCA_015231815.1 Nitrospinota bacterium | reverse complement strand
CAGAATCCCGGTTAAAAAGAGAGATGTTAGAGGAAGCAGACAGAATGATGTCTAAAGGAAATAATAAGGAAGAAAAGTTTGCTGCATTGCGGAGATTTAACAATAGGGAGAATGTAAGAATCGGTTTACGGGATCTCTCTCGTTTTGCAAATCTCGTGGAAACAACCGAAAATTTATCTGATTTGGCAGATGTAACTCTTCAAAAAGCTCAGGAAATATGTTTGGAAGAACTCACTTCTAAATTTGGATCTCCCATAGAAAAAAAAGAAGGGGGGGAAGGTGTTCAGGCAACCTTTGCAATTATTGGATTGGGAAAGTTTGGTGGAAAGGAACTCAATTTTAGTTCAGATATTGACATTATGTATGTTTATTCATCTTCTGAAGGAGAAACACGTGGTGTTCCAAACTATGCTGGAGCAATAAAAAATACAATAAGTAACCATGAGTTTTTTTGCAAATTGGCTCAAGACATTTCCAGTTCTGTTGGAGAGGTAGGTAAAGACGGGCTTCTTTATCGGGTTGACTTGAGGTTGCGACCAGAGGGTAAATCAGGTAACCCTGCAATGTCTTTAAGAAGCTATGAAGTCTATTACGAAGCATGGGGAGAAAATTGGGAGCGTCAAATGTTGGTGAAAGCTCGTATTGTGGCAGGAGATAAAGAGTTAGGTGCTCAATGGCTCAAAATGATAAAGCCATTTATATATAGAAGAACTCTTGATTACAATACCATTTCTGAAATAAGAGCTGTTAAGGAACGAATTAATAAAAGTCTTGTAACCAAGAAAAAAAATGAAAATAACGTAAAGCTTGGTTATGGGGGAATTCGTGAGATTGAATTCATCACACAGGTCTTTCAGTTAATTTATGCCGGGAAGTTTCAATGGCTTATTGAAAGAAACACTCTTAGGGCTATTCATCGAATTGCGGAAAAGGACTTTCTCACCATTGATGAGTATGCTCAGCTTTCAAGAGCATATATTTTCCATAGAGAGTTGGAAAACAGAATTCAGATAGCAAAAGGCTTTCAGACCTATACCATCCCCAAAAGCAACGATGAACGCATTGCTTTGGCAAAAAAAATGGGCTATTTATACACAAATACTCCTGTAGAAGATTTATTCAAAGATTACAACAAACATACAGTAAATGTTCGAAAAGTGTATGACTCTCTCTTTTATGACGAGAAAGAAAAACATGAGGAAATAGAGCTTTGGGATTTTGGGGAAAACTTTTACGAAGAACATATTCATCAACTAGAGGAAATGAACTTTGATAATCCAGAGGTGATTTACAAACATCTTTTTGCAATCTATGAAGGGACAGGGAGTACAACAAATCAGACAGCACATAGTAAATTCCTTTTTAGAAAACTGGCAGTTATTATTATTGAGACCCTTAAAAATTACGATAATCAGGATATTTGTCTGGTACGATTCAATACCTTTATAAATAATTTCAACAACAACGAGGCACTTTACGATTTTCTTCTACAAAACCGACCAATTCTTGATGCTTTACTTCTCGTGCTATCAAGAAGTTATTTCTTTGCAAAAATCATTTTGTCTCATGTTGAATTCTTTTATGAAATACGATTACTTAAAGATATCTCAGCAGCAATTCAGGAACAGATTAACACTTTGGACAATGAATCCTTTTCACTTGAAGAGTGCAGAAGACTGAAAAGGGTTATTGACCTTAATTGCGGACTTAAGTGCCTTTCCGATGAAAGTTATGATCCTGGAAAAGACCTTTCAACATTTGCTCGTTTTTTCCTCAGGAAACTGTATGAATTTGGAAGAGGTCAGTTAGTTGAAAAATATGGGGAGCCTCGAAAATCTAATGGAGAAAAAGCATTATTTGGAATTTACGGATTGGGCAAGCTGGGGGTAGATGAACTTGATTTTGCATCAGACCTTGACCTTATCTTTGTCTATGATGAAAACGGTACAACTGATGGAAGGGAACAAATTACCAATCACGAATTTTTTGCAAAACTTCAGCAAATTATTTTTGAATCTACGATATCCACGGGAAAAAGCGGATTTGCTTATAAAGTTGATCTTCGGCTACGACCTTTTGGGAAAATTGGTGCCATGGTTGATTCTTTTGAAAATTATCAACACTATTTTAATAACAGAGCCGAGGTATGGGAAAAACTTGTTTATACCAAACTGGGTTTTGCTGCTGGAGATTCAGAAATTCATGGTAAATTCTCGAAAATTGTTGAAAGCTTTATCTTCTCAACACAATTTAGTGAGGAAGAGAGGAGAGAGTTGAGCAAGCAGGTTCTCTATATGAGAAATCGGATGGAAACCGAACGCGCAAAAGAAAAAAAGGAGATTAAAGATATAAAGCTTGGTTTTGGAGGTATTGCTGACATAGATTTCGTTATTCAATATTTAACTTTATGCCATGGAACAACAGACGGTTCATTACGGTTTATTTCTCCTCATGAAGCACTTCATGCTTTTGTAACTAAAGGGTTTATCAGAGAAGATGAAGGGGAAATTCTGAAAAATGCATACACTTTTTACCGAAAACTTCTCAGAGAAATTAGAATTGAATCAGATACTGATGGAACTCGCTTTAGTCTGACAAAACATTTCAACAAACAAATTGCCAACCGTTTTGGATTTAAAGAACCAGATGCTCTTATTGATTTTTACACCAAAACAACTCATGAAGTACGAAACGTTATGGTATTCATAATTAAAACTGAACATAATCAAAGTTAAGGTGGTTTCAAGACTTTAAGAAGATATACTTAACAAAGAGAAGATATAATTATTCTATTCAGAAATAAAGAACGGCTTTACCGTAAAATCAATAACAGTAACAATATAGGGAAAATATGAAAAAAATAATTAATACCGATAATGCTCCAAAAGCTTTAGGTCCATATAGTCAGGGAATAATTTCAGGAAATCTGGTTTTTTGTTCAGGTCAGATTCCATTAAATCCAGCTACAGGAGAGCTTAATCAAGAGACAATTGAAGTAGCTACCGAACAGTGTATTCTCAATTTAAAGGCAGTTCTTACCGAGGCGGGTTCTTCTTTGGAAAAAGCTCTTAAAGTAACAATATTTGTTACTGATATGCGAGATTTCAAAAGAATTAATGAGGTTTACGGGAAATTTTTTGAGACTTCAAAGCCTGCCAGAGCATGTGTTGAGGTTAGCTCCCTCCCTGCAGGAGCTATTATAGAAATGGATGCAATCGCAGAACTTTAGCTTATTTTCTATTTATGTCGCTGATTATTTCTCTTTGACTATAATAGAAGTCGCAAAGAAAAAAACAATGCTTCACCAAAGAACCCATGGATAAAAAATGAAGATTTTAATTATAGATGATAGCCTCATTACCCGGGATTTTATAAAGAAGGAGCTTTCATCAATTGAGGGGGTTGAGTTCATCGAGGCAACATCAGGCAGAGAAGGTATTGATAAAACAATCAAATTTCTTCCTGACGTTGTAACCATGGATGTAAATATGCCTGACATCAACGGAATTGATGCAGCAAGCCAAATTAGAAGCAACGAAAACACCTCTAATATACCGATCATTTTCATTACTGGTCTTAGAGCGGAAGAGGTAAAAAAACAGGCTTTTGAGGCGGGAGCTGTTGAGTTTTTTGTAAAACCATTTCCTAAAGGGGCATTAAAAAATTA
This sequence comes from Nitrospinota bacterium, assembly GCA_015231815.1. GTDB lineage: Bacteria > Nitrospinota_A > JADGAW01 > JADGAW01 > JADGAW01 > JADGAW01. Next base: position 10,402 of record JADGAW010000037.1, on the reverse strand, counting down.
TATTGAGAAATTAGATAAAGTTGACGAACTTCTTGAAGGGATGAACATTCTTTCGGTGGATGATTCAAAAATAACGCGGGATCTTATTACACGAATTCTTAATAGTAAAGGAGCAAAAACCCTTTCAGCAGCAGATGGCATAGAGGCTCTTGAGGTTATGAAAAATAATCCAATTGACGTAATTATTCTGGATATTGTTATGCCTAATATGAACGGAATGGATTTATGCCGACATATTAGAAAGGACCTTAATAATCAGGAAATTCCGATAATTGTTCTTGCCTCCCTTAACGAACAAGCTGTTGAAATTGAAGCCATTGAAGCAGGAGTAGATGATTTTCTTGCAAAACCTTTTTCTCGGGAAGAACTTATTGCCCGGATAAAAAATTACAGCAGAGTTGTTTCTTTAAATAAAAAACTTAGGATTGAAACAGAAAAACGTAAAAAGGACGAAGTAGAGCTCGAACAGTTCAGATCAAATCTTCAAAAACTTGTTGAAGAAAAAACTTCCGAACTGTTTGAGGCACATGAAAGATTAAAAGTTCTTGACAAAATAAAGTCTGATTTTCTTAAACGTATTTTCTTTGAACTTCAGAATCCCCTCAACGATTTTTGTTTTATCGCTGACATGCTCATTGGAGAAAATGTAAATAAAAAACAACATGGCGAGCATATCGGGATATATGAAAAGTCTAAAAAGAACCTACTGAACATTATTGACAGTGCTCTTGTTTTAACTGGCATTGAAGCTAATCCAGACACATTTATTCTGGAAGGAAATAATCTCGAAGGCTCGTTACATGGAACTATTGATGAAATGCAGGGATTTATTAAGGAAAAAAAAATAAAAATCGACCTTGACGACAATTGCAACTATACCGTTTTAGGTGAAACAATCCTTCTTCATAAGGTATTGAAATCAATTTTACAGATTGCAATTACCTTTTCAGATAAGGAAAAAACTTTGAAAATCTCATGTGGTAAAACATTTAAAAAAGCCTTTATTAAAATTGATACCATAGGTGGAACGTTATCAAATGAGGCTCTTAACTCATTTTTTGATTTTTCTAAAAACAATATTACCAATAAAATAATTGAGGATATTGGAATTGCCCCGCTTCTTATTAAAAGCATTATGCAACTCTTCAAGGGTAATGTTACGGTTGAAAACAGACAAAATACAGGAGTGACATTTACTCTACAGTTTCAACAGTCAAAAGAGTCATAATCCTACAAAGTGCTTTCAGAAATGAGATACTCATCGCTGTCAATCTTACCTGTCACCAAGTCCTTCAAACCATATGCTAATTAATGAAGCTATCTCAACAGCAGTTAACCAATTAAAACAAGCTGGTATTGATTCTTCTGAAACAGATGCAAAAGCTTTAATGCTTCACATTCTTGGTATAAACCTTTCAAGGTTATTACTACAAGCAAATGATGAGTTAAGTAAAAAAGATGAAGACCTCTACTTTAAAAAAGTTCATGAGAGAGTTCTCTGTAAGCCCTTTGCCTATATCACAGGAGAAAAGGAATTCTATTCTTTACCTTTTACCGTTAATGAACATACTCTCATACCAAGACCTGAAACAGAACTCTTAGTGGAAAATGCCATTGAATTTTTGAGAACAAAACAGAATGCTGTTTTTCTGGATTTTTGTACAGGAAGTGGCAATATTCCCATAGCTATCTGCCATGAACTCAGAAATAAATCTATACACGGCTATGCTTTTGATATTTCACTAAAAGCGATACATGTTGCTCAAGAAAACAAGAAGACTCTTAAGGTGAAGAATCTTTCCCTTTTTTGTATGAATTTACATGATGGGGTTCATTTAAAACAGAAATTTGATCTTATAACAGCAAATCCCCCCTACATCCCTATTGAAGAAAAAAGGAATTTACAAAAAGATATAACAGATTACGAACCTCATGGTGCTCTTTTTAGCGAAGGAAATGGTTGTAAGGAAATTTTCAAGATAATCATTAGTTCGATTACCTTACTCAAACAAAACGGCTTACTGTTAATGGAAATATCAGACAACAAACAAGCCGAGGAAATTAATTCCTTGTTTTATCAAAATGAATTGGGGAAATATTTTTCCCAGCCTGAATTTATAAATGATTATGCTGGAATAAAAAGAATTCTCAAGCTTATCTCAAATTGTACCCCTGAAGGTGTTACGTTATAATTCATCTCAATAAATCAACATAAGACTAAACGGTATTTATGAAACAGGATTTTTACTATCAGTCACAACGACCTGAAATCGCAAACCTCGTTCCAGAAAATGCCATACATATTTTAGATGTTGGTTGTGGAGCCGGAGGTCTGGGAAAATCGTTGTTGGAAAAGAACCCCTCTCGCTTTCTTTATGGAATTGAATTATCAGAAGATGCAGCAAAAAAAGCCAAAGAACATTACACGGAAGTTCTCGTAAGTGAAATTGAAGGCATGGCTTTTCCCTATGAAGAAAAATTCTTTGATACCATTATTTTTGCCGATGTTCTGGAACATTTGCTTGACCCTTGGAGTCTTTTGGAAAAAATACAGCCTTTCCTTAAAGATGATGGGGTCATAATTAGTTCCATACCGAATATTGGACATTGGTCAATTATTCATCAGTTGATGTGTGGTAGTTGGCAATATGTGGAAGCAGGAATTCTCGACAAAACCCACCTGAGATTTTTCACCAAACATTCTATTCTGTCAATGTTGCGAAACAGTGGTTATAAAACCATCTATATGACAGGAACAACAACAGGAAGTAACCCCTTAAACAAACCAGAAATGCGGGCTGCGTTGGAGTCTTTTCAAATAAACCCTGATCAATCCTTTGCAGACTCCTTTGTTTTTCAATATATTAATGTAGCGCAAAAGCTTATTTTTCAGGATAAAACTTCAATAATTATTCCTGTTGATGAAGATTCTGCTTTAACAAGCCAATGTATTTCCTTTATTCAAGAAAAAACTCCAGAACTCTTATATGAAATAATTCTTGTGGGAGATATCCCAAAGTCTCTGGAGGATGAAGTTTCCTCACATAATAATATCCGCTGTATTAACAGCGAAAAAGATGCTAATTTTTCACAAAAAATAAATAAAGCTCTTGAACTTGTTACCAATAAATATCTATGCCTGATGAACAGTAATGCTATTGTTACAAATGGTTGGCTCCAAAGACTCATTGAGTGCATGGAGTCGGATGAAAAAGTTGCTTTAACTGGTCCCAGAAGCAATGGCTTACCGGGAAGCCAAGAAGATAAAGGCTGTCCGGTAAAATCTTTACATGATATTGAAGGGTATGCTGAGAAAGTTTTTTATCAATACGTTAATAATTGGTATGAAACTGACAAGCTCCAAGCTTTTTGCAGTTTGGTTAAAACTGATGCAATGAAAAAATCTGGTGGATTAAATGAATCCCTGAACAACGAAAAGACAGCCTTTGGGTCTCTCTGCAATACCATAAAACAGGATGGTTGTACAATGAAAATTGCTTATGATACTTTTATCTTCATGAAAGACTAAACCAATCCATGCAACATACAATAAAGAGAAAAAAAACACGACAAATTAAACTGGGAAACCTGCTTATCGGGGGGGACGCCCCCATTTCCGTCCAGTCGATGACCAATACCGATACCTCAGATATCGATGCAACCGTACAACAAATTAAGGAATTAACTGAGGTTGGTTGTGAAATTGTCAGAGTGGCTGTGCCAGACTTACAAGCAGCTCATGCGATTAAAGAAATCTGTAATCAGTCACTTGTTCCTATTATTGCCGATATACATTTTGATTACAGGTTAGCTCTGGAGTCAATAAAGAACAATGTTGCTGGAATTAGATTAAATCCTGGAAATATAGGTTCTGAGGAAAAAACAGAGGCAGTAATTAAATCTGCTAAGGAAAGGGAAATCCCGATAAGAATAGGAGTAAATGCAGGTTCTATTTCCAAGGCATTACTCAAAAAACATGGAGGAGCAACTATTGATGCAATGGTCGAATCTGCCCTCGAACATATAGCAATCGTGGAAAGGTATCATTACCACAACATCAAAGTCTCTCTGAAAGCTTCAGATATTTATCGAACCGTTGAAGCCTATCGTTCAATGGCAAAAAAGGTAGATTACCCGCTTCATATTGGGGTTTCTGAGGCAGGAACCTACTTTTCCGGTACGGTAAAATCTTCTATCGGACTGGGAATTCTTCTTTATGAAGGAATTGGTGATACGTTAAGGGTTTCCTTGACAGGAGATCCCCTAGAAGAAGTCCGGGTTGCCTACGAACTTTTAAAGTCTCTTGGCATTCGGCAAAAGGGAATTAATTATATTTCTTGCCCAACATGTGGAAGGTGTGAAATCAACCTTGTTGAGATGGCGAATAAAGTTGAACAGGCAACAGCTAAAATAGACAAGAAAATTACTGTTGCAATTATGGGGTGTGTTGTAAATGGTCCCGGTGAAGCACGGGAAGCTGATATTGGAATTGCAGGTGGAGATGGTACTGCTTTACTCTTTAAGGATGGTGAAGTAATTAGAAAGGTAAGTGAAGAGGAAATGCTCCAGGCATTATTGGAAGAAATTGAAAACTATGCAGTTTCCAAACAATAAAAGAATGATAAGATGTACCTATTCTTTGTGGGGAATATAACGGATTTAATTTTTGATGACTTATATAGATGAAACCATTAAACATTACAATTCTGATAGTAGAAGGTGACCCTTTATATAGAGAAGTAGTAAAGGAATACCTCAAAGATGAGTCCTATATTATTAAAGATGCCAGTAATGGAACAGAAGCATGGGAACTTCTCGACAGTAACCCAGAAGAATATGATATCGTTCTTCTTGATGATTCTCTTCCAGGGATGAAAGGCATGGACGTTATCAAAAAAATGAAAGCTAACCCGATTCTGGAAAATATTCCCGTTATTATTGAGTCAGGAAAGATTGAACGACGCGAAATAAATCGTGGAATGAAGGCGGGAGCATACTACTATCTTACAAAACCGTATAAAAAAGACATCCTCCTTGCTGTACTCATGACCGCCGTTGGCGATAGAATGCGATTTAAAAGGCTTAAAGAGGAAGTAATGAGTTCTTTCAGGTCTCTTGCAATGATTGATACCGCAACCTATTTTGTCCAAAACCTTCAGGGTGCCCAAGCTCTTGCAGAGTATTTATCAAAAATTGCGTTAAATAGTGAACAAATTGTTACAGGCTTGTCTGAGTTGTTTATTAATGCTGTAGAACATGGAAACCTTGGAATAACTTATGAAGAAAAAAGCATCTTAAGTAAGGATGGAGAATGGTTAAAAGAAGTTGAAAAAAGACTGAATTTACCTGAAAATTGTTCTAAAAAAGTTGAAGTAACGGTAAAAAATTTATCAGAGCACATGGTCGTAACGATCAAGGATGAGGGAAAGGGGTTTGACTGGAAAAAATATATGAAGATTGACACTGATCGAATCTACCATCAACATGGAAGAGGCATTGCCATTGCTCGAATGGTGAGCTTTGAGAGAATGCATTACAATGAAAAGGGAAATGAAATCGAAATAACAATAAAGAAAAAAAAATAAAGGCGTATTCAATTATGAGCATTATTTACTCAACCTTTTCCTATTCCTATTAATCTCCTCCACCACCTCCGTCCGCATCAAATCCATCTGAAATTGCATCACCAATCCCAGTAAAAATTCCTCCAACAATTGCCCCAATGGAAAAGCTCAGAGAAGTGTCATGAGAATCAAAGTAATCACTTCCGGATGTCATTACAAAGTCTGATGAACCTTTTTTCGTTTCCTTGGCAAGCCTGTTTTTATCTCTAAGATTAGCCTCTTGAGCTTTAATAAGCCCACCTTTTTTTACCCAGAGCAAAAGTCTGTTGAGTTCATCATTATCAAACCATATTCCATGGTCACTACAAATATCAACAATAATTCCACTTTTCTTTTCGAAGTTTCGTCTTGCCATATAGAGGTTGCAATGAGGACACCTCCGGTAAAGTTCTCCTGATTGTTTCTTAAAGCCTTCTTCATAATGTGCTGACCCTTTTTTTGCCGGCTCGATTGCTATCGAAACGCCTTGTGCACTTTCTTTTCTTAACTCCTGAAAAACTTCGTGTCCCAGCCACATTCCGTTACACACATCACATTCCATAAAGGTAAAGGGCTTTCCGGTAATTTTTCTGATATGCAATAGTTTTTCTTTCCCACAGGCTGGACAATGAATGTCGCTTTGTTCTCCCGCATTTTCCTCAACAATGATTCTTTCACCACAATAATGACAATATTGAGCTTTGTCACTAATTCGAGTCATGCATCCTGGACAAACCGTATGCATATCTTTTTCATGGAGAGTGAAGTCGGATCCACAAAACTGGCAGGATGTGCTTTCTCCCTGTCGTGGAGCACCACAGGAAGAGCATCGAATAACTTGAGCATCAAAGCTTTCTTTTGGTGTGGGAATAGTTTGCACAGCACCGCACCTGCAGCGAAAACGACTTCCCGGTTTATGACCGGTAGCATTATATTGTCGTGAACAAGAATCGCATTTGACAATGAGTTTCATGGTATTTTTACTAGGGGTGAAATTTGTTTTTATTCATTAACCTCTTGCAAAATGTTTTTTACTGTATATGTTGATTATAACCTCTACATTTCAGCAGTAAAAAATTAGACGAATATCCAAGTAAATTTTATGCTCTAAAGGTTGTCTCCAAAGATGTATTGAACTCTCTCTTTAAAGGTCATTCTTAAACATAATGAACACCCTTGCCAAAATTCTCGAAAACCTTCTTTTTTCTAATGTTTACGAAGCCTGAACTTTAGCTCTAAGGGTGCTTTTGTTATTCCAATGGATTCTGCCAAGCGATTTTTAAGAAACCTCTGGTAGGAAAAATGAATTTCCGTAGGATTATTAGTAAAAATGGTAATGGTGAGAGGATTGGTTCTTGTTTGAACTGAATAATAAAATTTTGTTCGTTTGTTTCTTCCAAAGAAAGGCGGTGGTTTCTCTTCTGTAATTTCCTTTATTAACCTGTTGAGGGGATTGGTTTTGAGCTTAATGTTAAGTTCCTGATATACCTCCTCAATAACTTCAAAAACTTTGTGTACCCGCTGTCCTGAAAGTGCGGATATAGAAACCACAGGAGCATAGGGGATGAACTTAAATTTGTTTCTGACTGATTCAACATACTGGTCGAAAGTATTTGTGTCTTTTTCTTTTAATAAATCCCATTTATTCAAGGCAATAATAATTCCACAACCTTTTTCATAAACAGAACCAGCAATATGCACATCCTGATCTGTCGGCCCTTCAACAGCATCAATGAGAAGAAGCGCAAGGTCGCATTTTTCCACAACCCGTAACGCCATCATGACCGAAAACTTATCGAGCTTGTTGGTAACCTTTCCTCTTCTTTTAATTCCGGCGGTGTCGATAAGAGTTATTTTTCTTCCATTAATTTCTATATCCGAATCTACGGGATCTCTTGTTGTACCAGATATTGGACTTACAATTGTTCTTTCCCGCCCTAATACCTTATTGGTAAATGAAGACTTTCCAACATTTGGTCTTCCTACAATAGCAAGCTTTATGGTTTTACCTTTTAAATCATGGGGAATATAGGCATAATCATTTAGCTTTATGGATGTAGCAGTAGCATCTTCAGAAGGCTCTCTTTCTTCACCCTCTTCTTCATTATTTTCAAACACCTTAATTTCTTCTTCCAAAGATTCTCCTTCTACCTCCTCTTCATCCTTGATAACAGAAACATCTTTAAGAACAGCTTCCAGAAGATCATCAGCCCCCATTTTATGCTCAGCTGAGGTGGGAAAAATTTCCTTTGCTCCTAACGAATAAAATTCCGGATCAGGAATATCACCAAGATTATCAAGCTTATTTACTGCAAGATAAAACCCCTTCCCTGATTTGCGAATAATCTTTATAATTTCATGGTCGTTTACGTTTAAACCAAGTCGTCCATCACAGACAACAATGATGAGGTCTGCTTCTTCAATTGCAAGCTGGGTTTGTTCCCGAATGAGAACAACCGATTCCTCCTCTGGTTTTTTCTCAAACCCGCCAGTATCAACTAAAATAAAATGTCTCCCATACCAGTTAACTCTTGAGTAGTTCCTATCCCGTGTTACTCCTGAAGTATCAGAAACAATTGCTTTACGAAATCCAATAATACGGTTGAAGAGGGAAGATTTGCCAACATTGGGTCGGCCAACAATTGCAACAATGGGTAGATTCATTTTCTTTTAAATTAATTGTAATGCAAGACATTTAACGCTTAACGTTGTACTCTATGGTCGTCTGTTTCAGGTAATTTTCAACACCTTTATAGATTGAATCTGCCAACACCTGACGATAGTTACTTGTTTTCAACCTCTTTGCCTCACGGGGATTTGTGATAAAAGCAGATTCTATAAGAACCGATGGCATTGATGCACCAAAAAGTACAACAAACATTGCGGTTTTTACTCCTAGATTGCGTACTCTCTTATATTTTTTCTTCACATCGCCAATAATTGATTTTTGAATGGAACCAGCAAGAAGACTCGATTCATTTACCTTCTGAGTATTTTTCATGCTGGCGAAGATGAAATCAAGATCTGAAGAACTTCTGTCTTCCTTGCCTCCAACAATAATATTCTCACGAGCTTGAGTTTCAAGAGCACTTTCACTCTTTGCAGGACTGAGAAAGTAGGTTTCAATCCCATTGGCAATATTTCTTCTTGTTGCATTCACATGAATTGATATAAAAAGTGATGCATTATACTTTTCAGCCAACCTTGTTCTTTCTTTTAAAGGAATAAAAATATCCCTATCTCTGGTCATGACAACTTTGCACTTATATTTATATTTAAAAATGTTTCGCAACCTTTTTCCAATGTCCAGGACAATATGCTTTTCTTTAAGACCATAAAGTCCGACTGCACCGGAATCCTTACCCCCATGTCCTGGGTCAATAACAATAGTAAGTTCTGAACGGTTTATTAAACCCTTGGGAATTTTTTGTATTTGAGATTTTTTATTTAACAAATTGTCCAAAGGCTTTCTTATTTTGTGAACTTCCTTTTTTTCAACAATATTTTTTTTAGTTTTAACAATTATGTTTTTTGGTTTTATTGTGGTTATTGCTGTATGTTTCTTTTTCGAACCCGGAAGTGGATTAAATATATCTACCACAACACGAAAAGGGTTACCTAAGGAATAAACCCGGTAGGATTCATACTCCCCAAGATCAAAGACAACCTGATCATTAGAGCCATTTAGGGAATTGTAGGTAATTTTTTTTACAGTAATGTCTTGAAGATGCCTGTCTTTCTTAAATCTGCTTCCTCGGGCAAATTGTGCTGAGGGAAAATCAATAATTAATTGAGAATTATCTTCAACAAATATTTCCTTATAGCTCGTTTTTTTTTCAAGGTCAATTACCACCCTTGTAAAACCCTTTTGAATTCCATGTCGTACGTTCTTTATTATTGCAGGATGAGAAGCTGCTTCTGCCGACAATTCAAGTAGCGGAAAAGAACAATTAGCACCAAAGGGTTGGAGGCTATAACAACAAATCGTTATACATAAGAAGAGTACTTTTAAAGAGAGAACCTTTTTCATTACTTTGTTAAGAAGTTTTTCAAGAACTGTAATCCGATTTTCTGGCTTTTTTCTGGATGAAATTGTACAGCTACAACATTTTCAACTTCAACTGCAGAACAGTACTCAAAACCATAATCTGTTTTACTAAGAATTATTGCAGGGTTTTGGGGCTCAACATAGTAGGAGTGCACGAAGTAAAAATAACTTTCATCCGGAATATCCTTAAAAAGCTTTGATTCCTTTTGAATTTTTATGCTGTTCCAACCAATCTGAGGTATTTTTAAATGCTCGGCGCAATCTTTCAACTTCTCTTGAAAGGGAAGCACTGACCCGGAAAGAATTCCAAGTCCTTCTGAAAGTCCAAATTCATGGCTTTCGTCAAACAATACCTGAAAACCTAAACAAATACCCAAAAAAGGTGTACCTTTATCAACTATTTTTTTTATTACCTTATCCAGATTATTGTCCCTTATGTTTTGCATACACTTAAAAGAACCAACACCGGGAAAAACGACATAATCTGCTTCGAGAAGGACTTTTTCATCATTTGAAATGATTGTTTCTTCACCAAGTTTTTTAAATGCGTTTGCAACAGAAGAGACATTACCAATTGAACAATTAATTATCGCCAACATTTCGGAAGTAGTTTAAAGAAAAATACGATTAGGATCAAAGGTCACTGAAGCCTTTTAACAAGCCCTTTAAAGGCAGATATCTTACCATATTTTCCGGGAAATATGTGGTTTTTTAAGAGTTAGAAGATTAAGAGGTAACCCAATATTTGGTG